>CANRFD010000018.1 GCA_947629845.1 uncultured Clostridia bacterium | reverse complement strand
GGGTTGTGGTTGCGGAGCACGTCGATGCGCGGCGGCTCCCCCCCGTTCCCTGCGTTGTTGTTCGCATTGTTGTTCGCGTTGTTTCCCGTATTTTTGCCCGCATTCCTGTCGGGCTTGTCGTCGTCCTCCGCATCGGCGGGGACGGGCAGTCCCAGCGCACGGTAGGCGGCGGGCATGGCGACGCGGCCGTCGCGGTCGATGCGCAGCATGCCCTTCTTGATGAGATAGGCTTCGTACTTCTGCGAGATGACGTTGGTCGCCTCGTTCATGGAGAAGGACAGCGTATCCAGCCCCACGGGGCCGCCGTTGAACCGCTCGATGATGATGCGCAAAAGGTCTCTGTCGCCGCGCTCGAGGCCGTATTCGTCGATGCCGTTCTCGTCGAAGAAGCGGTCGATGACGTCCCGCGTGACCTCGATGCCGAGTTTGCGGATGGTCTCCACGGAGTCGAGGCTGCCTTCCGAGCGGATGTCGTTTACGGTGGCAAAGCGCACGATGGCCTTATCGGCGATGCGCCGCACCGTGTTGTTCGCGATCCTCGGATTGTTGCGGCAGCGGCGGGCGATGTACAGCCCGTTTTCGTCGGTGATGGTCAGCCCGAGGCGGTTGAACGCCCGCGTGATGATGCTGCCGATGATCTCGTCGGTGTACTCCACGAGGTGGATCTGGATGGCGCGCTGGGTGAAGGGCTTTGCGAGCTTGCCGATCTCCGTCGTCGCGCCGATCAGCGTGAAGGGCGGCAAGACGAGCACCTGCGTGCGGGCGAACTTGCCCTTCCCCTCGGTATATGTGATCCTGCCGTCCTGCATGGCGGAATAGAGCACCGATTCCGCAACGGGCAGCGGCACCGTGTGGATCTCGTCGATAAAGACGATGTCCTTGGGTTTTAATTTTTTGAAGATGGCGACCATCTCCGTCGTCGTGATCTTTGTCGCGTTGATCTCGACGAAGTTGGCGTGCATCTCATTGGCGATGATCTTGGCGAACGTCGTCTTGCCGAGCCCGTGCGATCCGTAGAGGATGATGTGCATGAGCGCGGAATTTTTGAGCAGCGCGGCGTGGATGAGCTCGGAGACGGCAGTCACCGCGTCCTTCTGCCCGACGTAATCGGCGAGCGTCTGCGGGGCGATGGAATCGCTCCTCTCCTTGCGCGGCGGATGCGCGGGCGTATTGCCGTCTCCGCCGCTGCCGTTGCCTTCGCCGTTGCCGCTCTCCCCGTCCTCTCCGCTCTCGTCCTCCTTGGGCGGCGCGGGGGGTGCGGGGGGCGTGTTTTGCGTAGGCTTGGGCGCCTCCGCGCGCGGGGGCGTATCCTGCTGCGGAGGTGCGGGGGGCGTTTGCGCCTGTTTCTCGGCGTCCTTCGCCAGCAGCTTTTTCGCCATGTCCTTGAGATCGGAAAATTTCTTCTGATAATCCGCTCTCTCCCTGCCGAAGCTGCGCTGCGCCAATTTGCCTGCGCACTCGCATGCCTGCACGATGAGACCCGCCGCCTTCTTGTATTCACCGGCGCTGCTCGCCTGCCCCGCCGCTCGGATGCAGCGGGACATCATGTCTTTCAAATCTTCCATAGGGCGCTGTCTCCCACGAATGAAATCGGAAAGGCCGTATTACTTGTCGAGCTGCTGCTTCAGGGAGGCGAGCTCGTCGTCGATGGAGAGGCCCTCGTCGGCAGCCCCGTTGGAATAGATGAGCTTGTCGATGTCCTCTTCGCTGACAAGGGAGGTGCCGGAGGAGAAGTCGCTGACGTCCTCCTGCGAATCCTCGAGCATCTCGCTGAGATTTTCCGTCTGCTGCGAAACGGTGCCCATCGCCTTCTTGAGCTCGGTGGAGAGCTTGCTGACGTCGGTGGTCGTCGTCCCCGCGATGGACTTGGAGATGGTGCTGATGGCGCTCAAAAATTCACCCGTCATGGCGCTCATGTCGCGCATCTGGGCGATGATGCGGGCGTTGAGCAGCATCTTCAGCGTGCGCTTGCGCTCGCTCACCGTCATCTTCAACGCCTCGCGGGCGAGCTTCACCTGCTCGGGAAGGTCCTCGCGCTGCGCTTCCTGCGCGGCGTCGATGTACACCTTTTCCGTCTCCTTCAGTTTGCGGATACGTTTTTCAAGCTCGCGCATCGAATTTTTAACGGCTTGCTTGCGCTCCATTTCCTTCTCTTCTTTGCTTTTGAAAAGACCCATAATTTACTCCTTACGCGTTAAACGCTTTGATTTTATTTTGAATGCGAACGGCCGCGCCGCTCCTTATTTTCCGCTGCAGATTGCCGAAAGCCGCAAAACGCTGTCGATTTCATGCAACGTCCGCAGAGCGGTTTGCGCCTGCGGAGAAGCTGTCTGCAACGTGATTTTCCGCCCGTTATTTGCGGATGGGCAGATCCTGCGGCAGGATGGTGCGAAGGTCTTGGTCGCTCGCCCTGTCGCCGAGGGGCGCCAGCCGGGTCGCCTGCCTCTGCACCGTCGCGTCGAAGAAGTTGCGCACGTCGCGGGCATTGCCGAAGTTGGCGTCGCGGTGTTCGTAGAGCGCGTCGAAGTACTCCTTCAGCATGCCGCGCGCCTCGTCCGCGAGGATGTATTTCTGCTTGTTGCACATCGAGCAGAAGATGTTGTAGAGCTGCGGCCCCTTGTAGTCGGTGAAGTGGAACTTGCGCGCAAAGCGGGAATTGAGCCCGGGGTTGGATTCGATGAACCGCTCCATCAGCTCGTCGTAGCCCGCCACGATGACGACGAGTTCGTCGCGGTGGTCCTCCATCGCCTTCAGCAGGGTGTCGATGGCCTCCTGCCCGAAGTCGTTGCCGCTGCCGCCTTTGTTCAGGGTGTACGCCTCGTCGATGAAGAGCACGCCGCCCATGGCCTCGTCGATCTTGGCCTGCGTCTTGGGCGCCGTCTGGCCGACGTACTGCGCCACGAGCCCGCCGCGGTCGGTCTCCACGAGGTGCCCCTTCTTGAGAATGCCGAGGGCGCAGAAGATGTCCGCCATGATGCGCGCGACCGTCGTCTTGCCCGTGCCGGGGTTGCCCATGAACACCATGTGGAACGACATGTTGTTGACGGGAAGATTGCGGCGGCGGCGCGTCTCGAACACCTTCACGAGGTCGACGAATTCCTTGACTTCCTTCTTGACCTGCTCCAACCCTTCGAGCTCGAAGAGCTGTCTCAAGGCGTCCTCCACCGAGATCTGCTTCTTGGGCGCGTCGTCGTCCTTGGACTTGTCGCCCCCCTCCTTCTTCTCGGAAGCGCGGGGCGCCGCGGGCTTGGCGCTCTGCGCAACGCTCAACTTCTCGTTGATGCGCTCGAGCAGCTGCACCACGCTCTCCGCGTCCGACTTATAGCGCGCCCTCTCGTTCCCGTAGGAGAGCTCCGCCAGCGCGATCGCCGCCTCCAACGCCTTTTTGAAGGACTGCTTTGCCATCGGCAAATTGTTCTGCTCGATATATTTTCTCCCGCCGTCGTAATTCACGCGGTAGCGGTTTTCCAAAACTGTCTTATTTTCCATGGTTTCCCCTGATCAGCTGTTGAGCATGCGCTTGAGATCGTCGAGATCGCCGGACGAGCTCGACCCCGCGGAGGAACCCGAAGAGGAGCCAGACGAAGAGGCGCTCCCGCGGAGAATGGCGTTGACTTCCGCGTCGATGTCGCTGTCCGCTTCGCCCATGGCGTAGCTGTCGTCCTGCCCGTCGGGAAGCATGTCGCTGAGCGTGGAGAAGTAGCTGTCGATCCCCGCGCCCTGCCGCTCGAGGCTCTGCTGCACGGCGGCGAACTCCTTCTGGGACTCGATGACCGCCGAGCGGTCCATCGTCAGCTTGCCGAGCGAGCCCATGATGGTGCCCATGGAGCCGAGCAGCTCCTTGGAGCTGTTGGTGATGGACTGCATCTCCTGCATGGCGTCGATCTGCGCGAGGAAATTTTCGGCCTGCGCCTTACGCGCGCGGGCGACCTTTATAGCAGTGACGTACGTCTTATAGATGGTGCCCTGCCCCTTGGCTTTGGCCTCTACGGCCTTGCCGAGCAGCGTCTGGCAGGACTTATCGAACTCGGCGACGAGTTTTTCCACCTTTCTGCGCTCCTGTTTGGCGGCGAATTTGGCTTCGAACTCCGCATTCGCCTGAGCCTCTTCCTTTGCCTTCGCCTCGGCCTCGGCCTTCATTTTCTTCTTATTGCCTAACATATTTCCCTCCTGAATTTTTTCGATGATTATTAGGAATTATCTTACTTTTTCGCCGATATTTCCCGGCGTTTTCCTCTGTCTGCCGCGTCGGCGGCCCGTACTATTCGCCGAACGGCGGATAATCGCCGCGGTGCCGATCGTATTCTTTTTCGAGTTGGTAATACCTTTTCCGGAGCTCTCCGATCTCTTTATCGAGCTGCTCCGTTTCGACGCCGAGCTGCCTCCATTCGCAGAGGTTGTTTTGATACTTCTCGGAGGTCTTGTCAAGATTGTAGCACTGCTCGACCAGATCTCTTCTCCTCTTTTCGATCGCCTCGCACCGCGAGACCAATTCGCCGATGAAGCCGGGCAAACGGGCTATTTCCTCGAGAAACTGCAACTCCTCGGGCGTGTAACGCTCTTTCCCGCATGTACGCGAGTCCGCGACCGCGCTCAAGAGCAATGCCGCATATCCGGGGGCGCTCGCCTGTCTTTGCGAAGCGATGCACTCGCGCACCTTTCCGATCAGCGTCAGGATGCGGGCGTCGATGGCCTCGAGCTCCTTGGGATCGGCCTTTTTGGGATAGAGGCTCAGATCGAGGCTCTGTATGGCCGCTTCGAGCATGCCGCACGTCTTTCGGTCGCCCGCCACGCTCTTGACGATCTCCGCCAGCTCGCCCTTGAACACTTCGGTGTTTTTATAAAATTTCTTTTTATTGTACCCGAACAGTCCCATGCCGCCGTTCTCCGCCACGGCATATCACCGACGCCGCCTCTCAAAGAGGTACTTGGCGTGGGCTTCATATGCCCTTGTTAACTCTTCCCGATACTTGTCGAGATCGCTTTGCTCCTCCCGAAGCTCGTTGAATTGCTCGCGGTTCTTCCGAAATTGTTCGGAATCGCGGGGAAGTTCCCTGCTGTCCTCGATGAGCTTGTTCGCCTTCTCCTCGGCCTCCCGCTTGCGGCGGATGGTCATCAGGATCGAGCGAACATATTCCGCTTTTTCTTGGGCAAGCCGCAGCGTCTCGGGGGAATAGTACTCTCTCCCCTCCCGGCGGGCAAACACCACGTCCCCGTAGAGGATGTCGATGTACTCGCGCGCAACGAACCCTTCGCCGCCGTCGACGTCCGCAACGATCTTCCCGATCGTGGTTTGGATGCGTTCGTCGATCAGCTTGAGCGCCTTTCGGTCGGCGTCTTTCGGATACGCCCACTCCGAGCTCATATTCTCGAGCGCCCTGATGGCTTCTTTGAGAACATTTCTCGGCAGCTCGTCGGCGGGGAGCCCCTTTGCGGAAAGTTTTTTGTCCACTTCCTTCAGCTCACCCATGAAGCGTTCGGCGTTTTCGCAGTATTCCTTTTTGCCGTACCCGAACAGCCCCACGGATCAATTACGCCCCTTCGTGGCCCTCGTAAATTCGTCCTCTTCTTCGTCGGGAGAAACGGTTGCTCCGGAGATCTCATCCGCGAGCTGCGCGTTCTTTCTCATGTCGACCGCGGAGGCGAAGCCGTCGTCCTCGTAGCTGCTGTTGCGGCTCGCGTCGCCCGCCTTTGCGTCTCCGATGATGCCTTCGATCGTGTCGACCGTATTGCTGACGGATTCGTATGCTTGGCTCCGCTCTTCCATCATGTGGGCAAATTGCGACGGATTAACATTCATGAGACCCTTAAGTTCGCCTGCATTTATGGCGGACTTCTTCATGTTAAGCATCTTTGCCCTGGTGTTGTACGCCTTCTCGTACTCCGTCAGGTCGCCGTTGATCGTATCGACTTCCACGCCGAGTTCCTTCCACTTTCTGTGGTTTATGGAGAACTTGGCGGAAGTCTTGTCAAGCCCGGCGCATTGCTCGATCAGCTTTGTCCTCTCTTTTTCGATCGCCTCGCGGCGCAAGAGCATCTCGTTCATCTTGCCGAGCATCTGCGCCTTCTCTTCGGCGGCCTTCAATTCTTCGGGCGTGTGGAGCTCTTTCCCGTTTGCGCGCGCATCGCCGACAGCGCTCAAAAGCATACCGGCGTGCTCGACGGCGGTCGCAAAGTTCCCCCTGCGAATATCCATGCCGATCGTTTCGATCAACCCCTCGATGCGCTTATCGATGGCCTCGAGCTCTTTCCCGCTTGCTTTCGCCGGATACCCGGCGTCCAAAGCCGCAATGACCTTATCTAACAACTTGCCGATTTCAAAATTGCCGACAGTACGCTCGGAAAGAGCCAATATTTCCCTCTTGAACAGACCGGCATTTTTTGCATAGTCCTTCTGACCGTAACCGAAAAGTCCCATATGTTTTATCCTCCGAAATTATTTATGAAGTTTCTCTCCGCAGCGGGAGCAGTAGATGGCGCCCGCCTCGTTGATGGTGTTGCAGCGGGGGCAGATGCACTTGCTGCCCGAGGAGCGTTCGCCGCGGTCGCTGTTGTTGCCCTGTCTGATGCCGTTCTGCGCGTTCATGAGCGGGATGGTGACGTCGTGCGCGCGCTTGGCCTCGAGGTCGATGTTTTCGCTCTCGCCCTCGTTCATGAGATGGTTGAGATAGTTTCCGCCCTTCACCTTGTTGGCGGCCTTGAGCAGCGCTTCGTGCTCGGGGCCGAAGGCCAGCCGCGAGATGCCGAAGCTGTACACGTTGATGCCCTTCGCGTTGAGCTTCTCGTTGAGCGCCTCCATCAGCTCCTCCTGATAGGTGCCGAAGAACTTCCCGCAGTCGCGCAGATCCTTCCCCGCGATCTTGGAAGCGAGGTAGGCGCGGATGATGTCGGTGGTCTCGTTGCGGAGGAACTCGCGCACGGTATTGCGCGTCACCACGCCGCTCTTGTCGAGGGGAATGGCGTTCTTAAAGGCAATGAAGCTTTCGATCTTGTAGCGATAGGTGCCGAAGGCGACGGCGGTGCAGTCCACGCCGATCTCCACGTCGCGGCAGGCGATGGCGGTGGGGCCGCCCAGCCCCCATTCGGCCTCGAACTCGCTCGACTGGTCGAACGCATAAATCTCGCAGCGCTCATAGGGCTTGTTGCCGCCGAGCAACTTCTTGCCCTTGCCGGGGTTGACGAGGCTGTTCGCGACGCACTCCTTGCTCGTCGTCTGCGACTCGCCGTCGACCGTCACGAGCACGGTGATGCCGCGCTCGGGTGCGATCACGGTGTTGGGCGTCACGTTCTGCCCGTCGATGCGCCATACGACGACGCCCTCTGCGCTCCGCTTCTTGATCTCGATACGATTTTCCATAATTTTCACCTTTCCGATTTATTTGAGAGAGTGGCCGCCGCTCTGCGGACGGAACGCCTCCGCGCCGCGCGGGCAGCCCTCCCGCCTTCGATTTTTCGCCGTGCCGTCCCCCTCCTGAAAGGGGCGGGAACGCGCTCTTTTAACAGGGCGTTCACACAGCCGACACAATTTATTTTATACCTGTACGCGCGCCTTGTCAAGTTTATTATATAAAAAATATTATTGCGCGCGCCAATTTTATAGCATAGCGTTCTTATTATACCCCCCCCCGTGGCACAATGTCAAGTGTGTGAAATAAAATTTTTTCAAAAAATCCGACATTTTTTGTCACCCATCGCCCCGAAAAAATTTTTCCGTGATATCATGAAATTATGGAGGCTCCCATGCGCATTCTTTCATTTGTCGTCTTAATTTTCCCCGCTCTCGTGAACGGAGGCGCGGCGCGCAAAAAAATTTCTCTTCCCGCGTGCGCACACACTTCCCCCCATAGGGGGGAAGTGTGTGCGCACGCGGGAAGAGAAAAAGTAGATATTCAAATTCTATGGCAACCCTTCGGCCGCCCTTTTCAGTCGGCGAAGAGCGGCGTCGAGAGGTACCTGTCTCCCGTGTCGGGCAGCAGCACGACGATGTTCTTGCCGGCGTTCTCGGGGCGCTTTGCAAGTTCGATGGCCGCCCATGCCGCCGCACCCGAGGAGATGCCGACGAGCACGCCCTCCTTCCGCCCGATGAGCCTGCCCGTACGGAAGGCGTCGTCGTTGTCGACGGGGACGATCTCGTCGTAGATCGCGGTGTTGAGAACGTCGGGCACGAAGCCCGCGCCGATGCCTTGGATCTTGTGCGGACCCGCAATGCCCGTGGAGAGCACGGCGGAGGTGCGCGGCTCGACGGCGACCACCTTCACGGCGGGGTTCTTGGATTTGAGATATTCCCCCACGCCCGTGATCGTGCCGCCCGTGCCGACGCCCGCCACGAAGATATCCACCTTGCCGTCGGTGTCCTCGTAGATCTCGGGGCCCGTCGTCTCGCGGTGCACCTTGGGGTTGGCGGGGTTGACGAACTGCCCGGGGATGAAGCTGCCCGGCGTCTCCTTGGCGAGCTCCTCCGCCTTGGCGATGGCGCCCTTCATGCCCTTTGCGCCCTCGGTCAGCACGATCTCCGCGCCGTACGCCTTGATGAGCTGCCGCCGCTCGACGGACATCGTCTCGGGCATGGTCAAAATGACCCTGTACCCCTTCATGGCGCCGACGGCGGCCAGCCCGATGCCCGTGTTGCCGCTGGTGGGCTCGATGATGGTCGCGCCCGGCTTCAGCTTTCCGCTCGCCTCGGCGTCCTCGATCATCGCCCGTGCGATGCGATCCTTCACCGAGCCCGCGGGGTTGAAATATTCGAGCTTTGCGATAACCTTGGCCTTCAGCCCGAGTTCGCGTTCGATGTGAACAAGTTCGAGGAGCGGCGTCCTGCCGATGAGCTCCTCCGCATTGGTGTAGATCTTCATGATATATCCTCCTTTGGCGACAACGCCATTATATGATTTATTCGTGCAAATGTCAACGCATGCGGGCCTACAGGGTGAAGAGCGCCTGCACGCTGCCCTTGTACTTTTCCTCGATGAAATCGAGCACCTTCTGCGACTTGACCGCCGCCGTGAGCGCCTTGATCTTCGGGCTGTTCTCGTCGCCCTTCCGCACCGCGATGACGTTGACGTACAGCTGCGCCGCCGCGCCCTTTGCGGACTCATAGGCGAGGGCGGTCGCCTGTTCGTTTTCGGGAAGTTCGCCCTCGAGGGCGTAGTTGCCGTTGACGACGGCGAGCGTGCCGTCCCCCTCGCCGAGCAGCTGCGCGGGCACCAGCGCCGCCGTCACTTCTACGATGTTGTTGCCCTTGCGGTCGGTGATGTCGAGGAGGGAGAGGGAGTCTGTGGGCGAAGCGCCCTCGGGGAGCGAGATGAACCCCTCCTGCTGCAACAGGAGCAGGGCGCGCGTCTGGTTGGTGGTATCGTTGGGGACGAAAATCGTCCTGCCCGTCTTGGAAAATCCCGCCGCTTCGTACTCGTCCGTCCCGACATTCTTGCCCCACAGCCCGAAGGGCTCGTAGTGCACCTCCGCCGCCGGAACGAGCTCGGTGCCGTTCGCCTGATTGTAGTCGTTCAGGTAGGTGATGTGCTGGAAGTAGTTGGCGTCGAGGTCGCCGTCCGCGAGGGCGGGATTGAGCTCTTCGTACCGCGAATAGACGCGGATGTCGAGGGTGTAGCCCTCCGCCGCGAGATCGTCCTTCACGACCTCCAAAATCTCGGCATGGGGTGCGGAAGTCGCCCCCACGACGATGGTGTTTGCATCGGTGTTTCCGCCCTTTTCCCCGCAGGCGCAGAGCGGGAGGGAAAGGCCGAGTGCGAGTACCGCGCCGAGGGCGCATGCAAAAAGTTTTTTCATGTTATCCATTCTCCTTACAAATAATTTTTTTTGTTTTTCTTGATTTTTTCGGCCGTTGCCGAAGCCTGTGATCGAGCCTGCGCGCGAGCAGCATGCCGCCCTCCTGGATGAGTTCCACGATGACCGCCGTGAACGCCACGCACACCCAGATCACGTCGTCTTTGAACCGCTGATATCCGTACGCGATCGCGATCTTTCCGAGGCCGCCGCCCCCGATCTCCCCCGCCATGGCGGAGTAGCCGAGCACGGTGATCGTCGAGATGACCGCCCCCACGACGAGGGAGGGTCTCGCCTCGGGCAGGTAGACCTTGCGGACGATCTGAAAGGTGCTCGCCCCCATCGAGCGCGCCGCTTCCACGACGCCTCTGTCCACCTCCTTCATGGAAGATTCCACCATGCGCGCCACATAGGGCGTGGCGGCGATGACGAGCATCACGATCATGGCGCCGTTCCCGCTCCGCGTGCCGATGAGCGCCTTGGAGACGGGGAGGAACGCGACCATGAGAATGACGAACGGGAAGCTGCGGAAGGCGTTCACGATAAATCCGAGCGTCTTATTCAGCCACGGGACGGGGTGCAGGCCGTCCCGCTCGGTGAGAACGAGCACGATGCCGAGCGGCAGCCCGAAGAGATAGGCGAAGGCGGTGGAGAGCGCCGTCATGTACACCGTCTCCCACACCCCGAGCAGAATGGTGTTCTGCTCGAAGAGCTGTTGCAGAATGGTACTTGCCAACAAATTCATGACGCTTCCTCCTCGTATACGACGTTTCGCTGTTTCAGATATGCCCGCGCCCGCTGCGCCCCGTCGCCGTCCGCGGGCAGGGTGATGACCATGTGGCCGTACGTCTTGCCGCCGATCTCCTTGGTGTCGGCGTAGAGGATGTTCACGGCGACGCCGCAGTCGAGCGCGAGCCCGGAGATGACGGGGGCGCCCGCCTCCTCGCCGCGGAACACGAGGCGGAGCTTTTTGCCGCCCGCCCCCTCCACCGTACGGATAAGGTCGGGCAGGACGAGCCGCTTTGCGATGTCCGATTTGGGGAAGGAAAAGACGTCCGCCACCCTCCCGCTCTCCGCGACGCGGCTGTTGTCGAGCACGGCGACGTCGGTGCAGATGCTCTCCACCACCCGCATCTCGTGGGTGATGACGACGACGGTGACCCCGAGCGTGCGGTTGATCTCCTTCAGAAGCTGCAAAACGGAGGCCGTGTTGCTGGGATCGAGGGCGCTCGTCGCCTCGTCGCAGAGGAGATATTTGGGGCGCAGGGCGAGGGCGCGGGCGATGGCGACGCGCTGCTTCTGCCCGCCCGAGAGCTGCGAGGGATACGCCTTCGCCTTCTCCGAGAGCCCCACGAGGGAAAGCAGCTCCTCCGCGCGGCTGCGGGCTTCCTCCCGCTTGAAGCGGGCAAGTTCCAAGGGGAAGCGCACGTTCTCCTCCACGGTGCGCTGTTCGAGGAGGTTGAAGCTCTGGAAGATCATGCCGATGTTGCGGCGGATCTCATGCAGCCGCTTCGTTTTGACCTTGGTCAGGTCCTCGCCGTCGACGATCACCTGCCCCGACGTGGGCGTCTCGAGCAGGTTGATGCACCTGACGAGCGTGCTCTTGCCCGCGCCCGAGAGGCCGATGATGCCGTAGATGGCGCCGTCCTCTATGGTGAGATCGACGTCCTCGAGCGCGACGACGCTGCCCGACGGCGAGGGATAACTTTTATTGAGATGGACGAGACGGATCATAGTTTTTTCTCCCGAATTTTTGTATAGAAAAGGCCCGAGGCAGTTGCCCCGGGCCGAAACGTTTGGATCATCGCGGTTTTTTAAGCATGCGGCGACGACCCGCGCATTTCTGCCCGGGGAGTGCACATGCACATCATACCGCTGTAAACCGACATAAATTTCATATCCCTTTTCCGGCGGAAAGCCGCCGCTCCTTGGATGTCCTTTTGGGAAATTTGAGCCAAGTATAGCACGTCCGAAATCGCTTGTCAACTGTTTTTTCGGAAAAAATCACGCGCCGAACCGCCAAACTCCACGCTTGCGCGACGTATTATACGCCGCAAAAAAATTTTTTTCGCGCCGCAAAAATGCGGCAAATTTTTTACTTTTCCAGCTTCTGCATCATGTCGACGATGTCCTGCACCGTCTTGACGTTCTCCACCTCGTTCTCGGGGAGGGTGATGCCGTACTCGTCCTCGAGCGCCATCATGAGTTCGACGACGTCGAGGGAATCTGCGCCGAGGTCCTTTACGACCTCCTGTTCGGGTCTTATCGTATCTGCCGCGATGTTGAGCTGTTCTGCAAGCATCTTGCTCACTTTTTCAAACATGGCTTACTCCTTGGAAGTTTCCCCTGCGGGAAAGTATTTTTCTCTATTCTATCCGAAAATTCTCCGCTTGTCAACCTTTTTGCGCAAACTCGCTCACGGAAGGCTTTTTTCCGCGGGCATATGCGCATGTGCGCACCCCTCGCCCCCGAACGCGCGCCCGAGCGCAGCGTTCCACGCCTCCGCCGAAAAGCGCGGATTGGCGGGCGAAGTGGAGGGAAGCCGCTCCGCCATGGGGGCGAAGTCGGGAAAGTGGGCGCAGAAGAGGCTGTACGCCGTCGCCCCGTTGCAGAGGACGGCGCATATCCCGCCCGTAAGGAGGGAGGGAACGTCGGCGAGCTGTTCTTCGCGGATGGAGGCGTCCGCCGAGCCAACGATCTCGCAGCTTGAAACGACGTCCCACAAAGCGACGCCGCGCCGCAGGAGGAAGGCGCGCTTTTCCGCGACGGAGGCGGGCGGCTCCTCGCCGAAAAACGCGCACACGGTGCGCCAGAACCTGTTCTGCGGGTTGCCGTAGTAGAACCCCTCCCGCCGGCTCTTCACCGAGGGGAAGCTGCCCAATATGAGCACGCGGCTGTTGCCGTCAAAGACGGGCGGAAATCCCTCGATTCTCACAGCGTTATTGCCTTTTTGAGATTTCCGACGGAGGCGACCGCCACGCGGGACGGGTCGAGATTTTCTTCGATCGCCTGCAGGACGTCCTCCCGCCGCAGCGACGCGATCTCCTCCATGCGCCGCTCGAAGTCGTACGTCTCGTTCTTGTAGAGGAGCTGCTTTCCGTAGAGGAGCATCTGCGAAGAGGTGCTCTCCTGCGAGAAGATGTTGCCCGATTTGAGCTGTTCCCTGCCCCGCAGAAATTCCTCCTCCGTGACCCCGCCGCTGCGGAACGTGCCGATGACTTCGCGCACGGCCTGCGCCGCCGCCTCCGCCTTTTTCGGGTTGACGCCCGCATACACGGTGAAAACGCCCGTCTCGGCGTAGTGCGAGGTGTAGGAGTACACCGAGTAGGCGAGCCCCAATTCCTCGCGCACGCGCTTGAAGAGGCGGGAGGAGAGCCCGCCGCCCAGGATGGCGTTCATCACCTGCACCGCGGGCATCTTGGGGTCGTCCCGCGGGACGGTGGGATAGGCAAAGGCGAAGTGCGCCTGCTCGATGGGCTTCTTTTTGAAGATGTTGCCGTCGCCGAACACAACATGTTTTTCGCGGGGGCGGAACTTCTCCCCCTTCATGCCGCCGAAATAGGTTGCGGCGAGGGCGACCGCCTCCTCCATGCCGATGTTGCCCGCAAAGGAGACGACGATGTTCTCGGGGCAGTATCGCTCCCGCTTGTAGGCGAAGAGGTCGTCGCGGGTGAACCGCTTCACGTTTTCCGCAGGGCCCAAGATGTTGCGGCCGTAGTTTTCCGCCCCGAAGGCGGCGCGCGCCAGAAGGTCGAGGCAGAGATCTTCGGGCGAGTCCTCGTCCATGTTGATCTCCTCGATGACCACCCCCTTCTCGCGCTCCATCTCCTCCTCGGGGAAGTTGGCGTTGAGAAAGAGTTCGGCGAGCAGGGCGAAGGCCTCCGCCGCGTGATCGGTCGTGGACTTGGCGTAGTAGCAGGTGAGATCTTTGCCCGTGAAGGCGTTCACTTGTGCGCCGAGCGCGTCGAAGGCGTCGGAGATCTGGAAGGCGGTGTACTTCTCCGTCCCCTTGAACTGCATGTGTTCGAGAAAATGGGAGATGCCGTCCTCCCTGTCCGTCTCGTAGGCGGAGCCTGTCCCGACGAGTACGCCCATCGTCACGGAGAGCAGCCCCTCCATGCGCTTGACGACGACGCGCACCCCTGAATCCAATGTCTTTGTAAGCGTCATGATGTCTCCTTTGTTCAGCTTAAATTTTCTCCGACCGTGACGGCGCGGAGACCGTGTTCCCTGTAATATGTAAGAATATCGGGCAGGGCGGCAAGGGTGTGCTCCATGGGGTGCATGAGCACGAGCGCCCCGCCCGAAACGTCGGTCGCGCGGCGGTAGCACAGCGCCCTGTCCTTATCCCGCCAATCGACGGTGTCCTTGCTCCACAGCACCGTCTTGAGCCCAAGCCGCTCGGCGGCGGCCAAAGTATCGGAATTGTACGCGCCCGAGGGCGGCGCAAACAGCCCGATTTCCGACCCCGTTATGCCAAAAAGATAGTCGACGCTCGCCTTGATCTCCGCCTCGTTGTCGGCATAGGAAAGTTTGTCGTGATCGCGGTGAAAATATCCGTGCGAGCCGATCTCCTGCCCGCGGGCGGCGATCTCCCTGACGCAGGCGACGTTGTCGTCCGCCCAGCAGCCGCCGAGGAAGAAGGTCGCCCGGGCGCCGTATTCGTCCAATACGTCGAGAATTTTGTAGACCGTCTCGGTGCCCCAATACACGTTGAACATGAGCGAGACGCCGTCGGCGGAGTTGCCCTTGCGGACGGGGCCGCTGTCCACGCCCGAGGCGGGCAGGACGGTGGGCAGAAAGCAAAATACGCCTACGACGGCGATGATGAGCGCAAGCACGCCGTTGGTGACGGCGGCGACGACGCGCGACGACAGCTTTTTCAATCAGTTTACCTCGATTTGCGGGAATTATCTATCCCATTCTATTGAGATAAACCGCCGAATATGCGCTATTTTAAGGTGACGACGGTGACGCCGCTCTCCCCTTCGCCGTATTTTCCGAGGCGGAAGGAGGCGACGAGGGGGTGCCCCTTAAGAAAGACGTGCACCGCGGCGCGCAGCTTGCCCGTGCCCATGCCGTGGATGACGCGCACCTCGGTGAGATTTGCGAGCGCGGCGGCATCCAAAAACGCCTCGAGCTCGGGGATGGCCTCCGCCGCCGTCATGCCGATGACGTTGCACTCCCGCACCGCCTCGGTGTGCACGGAGATGTGCCGCGAGGCCTGCTGCGGCCGCTTTTCCTCCTTGGCGGCGGGAAGGTACAGATCGGATATTTTGCTGTGCACGCGAAGGGAGCCCGCCTGCACCTCGGCGACGCCCTTCTCCCGCCGCACCGAGAGCACCTTGCGCTCGGCGCCGAGCGAGCCGACGAGCACCCTGTCCCCCGCCTTTAATTGCTGCGGGTCGACGGGCGCGGCGCGGGGGGGTGAAGGTTCCTCCGCCTCCTCCCTGCCGATGGCGTTCTTTAAGGTGCGGGCGCGGATGAGATCGGCTTCCGTCAACGTCTGCTTTTTGAAGAGCTCCTCCATGCCGGCGAGCAGTTCTTCGGCGCGCGCCGTGCGCTCGGCGACGATGCGGCGCGCTTGCGCCTTGGAGGTGTACAAAAATTTTTCCCGCTCCGCCTGCAATTTTTTCTCGTCCCGCCCGAGGGCTTCCAGCCGCGTTTTCCACTCCCGTTCCTGCGATTGGGCGCGTTCGCGCGCGGCCGCCGCGGCGATCCGTTCGCGCTCCGCCGCCATGAGCGTCTCGCCGTAGTTGCGGGCGCCCTCCGAGAGGTACCCCCGCGCCTCCTCCACGAGCTCCTTGGGAAGCCCCAACCGCTCGGAGATGGCGAGCGCGTTGGACGAGCCGGGAGCGCCGATCTTCAGCCTGTACAGGGGGCGGTGATCCTCGGCGTCGAACTCCATGCAGCCGTTTTGCATGCGCGGATGGGCATATGCGAACTCCTTGAGCGCGCCGAAGTGCGTTGTGACGATGCCGCGGCAGCCCCGCCTGACGAGCGCGGAGAGCACCGCCTTGGCGAGCGCCTGCCCCTCCTCGGGATCGGTGCCGCCGCCCGGTTCGTCGATGAGCACGAAGCTGTTTTCCCCCGCCTCCTCCAAAATGGAGCGCAGGTTGCGGATGTGGGAGGAGAAGGTGGAAAGATTTTCCTCGATGGACTGGCTGTCGCCCACGTCGCAGAACACCTTTGCGAACACGGGGACGCGCGTTCCCGCCGCCGCGGGTACGAAAAATCCGCACGCCGCCATCAGGCAGAACAGCCCGCACATCTTGAGCGTGACCGTCTTTCCGCCCGTGTTGGCGCCGCTGATGAGCAAGAAATCGTAGTCCCCGCCCACGCGCACGCTGACGGGGACGGCCGTCTTGGCGTCGAGCAAGGGGTGCCTGCCCTTTACGATGTCGAGCATGCCGCCGCGGTCGAGCACGGGCTTTACGCTCTTCGTCTTGTAGCCGTAGGCGGCGCGGGCGTAGTAGGAGTCGATCTCCGCGAGCGTTTCGGCGTCCCGTTCGAGGGCGGAACGCATTGCGCCGAAGGCGTGGGAGAGCTCGGCGAGGATGCGTTCTTCCTCCTCCTTTTCGTCGAGGGCGAGGGAGCGCAGCTCGTTGTTCATCTCGAGCACCTCTTCGGGTTCGATGAACACCGTCGCGCCCGTGGAGGAGCGGTCGTGCACAAACCCGCGGATGCTGCGCTTGTATTCCGTCTTGACGGGGAGGACGTACCGGTCCCCGCGCACGGTGACGAGGTCGTCCTGCAAAAATTTGCGCTCCTCCCCCGTGAGATATTGCGAAAGGCGGGCGCGGATGCGTTCGCCCAAGAGGCGCATCTCGCGGCGGACGGAGAAGAGCTTGTCGCTCGCCGTATCGGCGATCTCCCCTTCCCCCTTGATCTTCTCGCCCACTTCCTTCTCCAGCCGCTCGTCAAAGACGAGGCGGTCGCACAGCTCGCGCATGAGAACGACGCTCTCGTTGGAGAGGGAGCGCACGGAACGGGCGCAGACGCGGGCGGAGCGCAGCAGCGAATTGAGCCCCAACAGCTCGCTGCACGACAGCGTGGCGCCCTTTTGCGCGCGCTCGGGGGCGTCCCCGGGGGCGGGAAATTCCTCGACGCCGCCCGCGCCGAGCTCGAAGAGCAGGCGGGTCGCCTCCTCGGTGAGCTGTATGCGGCGCGCCGCCTCCGCGGGTTCCGCCGCGGGCTCCAAACGGGCGATCTCCGCCCGGCTTCCCTCGAGCACACAGAACTGTGCCGCCTGCGCGAGGATCTTATCCAGCTCCAAACGTTTTGCGTTCTCCGTCATATAAAGCTCCCGTAAAAGTGCCCGCGCGTTGCGCCGCGGACGGACAGGTCGCCCTTCTTTGCGCGGGCGAGCCAGAGTTCCCCCGAGACGGTGCAGTCGGCGAGCACGTTGCCGCCGCCGTCCGCCGCAAGGGGGGCGCAGTTGTACACCTCGAAGCGGCACTTCCCGCCCATGCGGTAGCGCACGAGGGGGAACTTCCGCCCCGCTTCGTCGGTCAGGGTATGGACGTCGCGCCCGTCGCACGAGGCGCACGTTCTTTCAAAGGGGCAGTAGCACAGATCCATCACCTTGATGTCGCCGTAGGCGAGCGCGAACGCCCCCTCGGCGCGCAGGCTGCGCTGCTCTTCCCCCGAAATTTCCTTGGAGAGGACAAAATAGGCCGCGCCCGCCTCCTTGACGCCGCGCACCGCATAGCGGTTGGCGAGGTTGAACCCCGTTCCCGCAAACAGCTTGACGCCGTACTTTTCGGCAAGGGCGATACCGTACGTCCCCTCGCAATAGACGCCCTCGAAGAAGGGCAGCACGGCGGCGATCTCCTTTTCGTCTTCCGACGTGAAGAGGGGCGGGAGGTAGAGGTAGACGCCGCTGCGGGCGGGCTTGGCGATCTTGGAATAGTCGCGGGGCTTTACGATGGTGATGTCGGCGTCCGTCTCCCGCGGGGCGATGGCGGCGACGGCGCGGCCGACTGCCGTTCGGACGGCGCACTGCGGGACGCGGAGCGCGAGCTTCTCCCGCTCCGGGACGAGAGAGTTGACAAGGGCGGCGTAGAAGGCGCGGCGGAAGGCGTTGAGCGCGCCGAACGTCATGAACGCCCCCGCCGTCTCCACCGAGATTTGGGGGGAGAGCGGAAGGCCGTCCGTCTTTATAAAGCAGGCGGAGACGTCGGCTGCGGAGATGGGCGCGCTTCGCGCCGCGGCAACGGCTTCCTCCCCCTCGAAGAGGAGATCGCCGCACCGCGCCTGCGGCTTTTCGCCCGGGAAAATGCGCAAATTTACGCAAACGCTGCGAGTTTTGCGCGAGGAGAGCAGGCGTTCGGCGCCCGCCGTATCCGTCGTTAAGCGCACCTCGTCGCCCGCGAGGAGCTTTTTTTCGGAGGTGAGAAGGAACCCGCCGCGGGCGGGCAGCAGAAAGCTCGCGCCGCCGACCTCCCTTCCCCCGCGGAGAATTTTGAAGCCGTCGCCGCGGCGCGCGGGATGGGCGCTTTTGCAGAAATATTTGCCGCCGACAAGGGCGATCTCCCCCACGCGCTCGCCGATGTGCCCCTGCACGTTGCGGGAGAGCAGCGACGCATCCTGCCCGAAGGCGAGGCCGTGCGTGTAGTCGCCGCGGTTGTAGGCGCGCTTGAGATCGGAGAGGGCGCGGGCGGCGTCTCCCCCCGCGAGCAGCGCTTTATAATATCCGACTGCGGCGGCGATGTATTCGGGGCGGCGCATCCGCCCCTCTATCTTGAAGGAGGTCACCCCGGCGGCGCGCAAATCTGCGATCTTTTCCCCCGCAGAAAGATCGGACAGGGAGAGCGCATAGGCTGCGTTTTCGTACCCCGTCCTGTCAATTTTGTACTTCATGCGGCAGGGCTGTTTGCATCTGCCGCGGTTGCCGCTGTTGTTCCCCGCGAAGGAGGAGAGGTAGCACTGCCCCGAAAAACAGGTGCAGAGCGCCCCCTG
>CANRFD010000017.1 GCA_947629845.1 uncultured Clostridia bacterium | reverse complement strand
CATCACCTACATCGGCGACTACGCGTTTACCGGTTCCTCCACGTCGTCGAGCGGCCTCCGCTCCTTCCCGATCTCCAAGGCGCAGTACATCGGCGACTACGCATTCGCCAACTGCACTGCCGTCACGCAGATGACGCTCACCCTTCCCGATACGCTCACCCACCTCGGCGAGTACGCGTTCGCGGGCTGCCCCATCCGCACGCTCAACATTGGCGGCGGTTTGACGCAGTCGGGCATGGGCGCGTTCGCGGGCTGCTCGGCGCTCCGCACGGTCAACTTCGGCACGTCGCTCACCGAGATCGCCCCCGAGATGTTCTCGGAATGCACATCTCTCACGTCCGTTTCCATTCCCGAGCGGATCGCGGCGATCGGCGAAGACGCGTTCGTGGGTGCAAGCAGCCTTGCAAACGTCACCTTCGAGGGCAACTCGAAGATCACTGCCATTCCCGACCGCGCCTTCTACGAAACGGCGCTTGCGTCGATCTCCCTTCCTTCCACCGTGACGAAGGTGGGGGAGGGCGCCTTCTACGGCACCAACCTGACCTACTTCGAGTTTGCGAACATCAAACAGATCGGCGACCGCGCCTTCGAGGGCACCTCGCTCGGCGGCGTGCAGTCGGCAAGCGTAAATACGGTCGGCAGCCGCGCCTTCTACAACAGCGCCGTCACCGACGTCGCCCTTCCCGCGGCAGATACGATCGGCAATTCGGCGTTCGCCTTCTGCGATAAGCTCTCGTCGGTCAGCCTTTCTTCGGCGACGAAGATCGGCGATCGCGCCTTCGAAAATTGCCCGCTCCTTTCCACGTTCACGGCGCAGGCCGTAAAGGAAGTGGGTGCGGCGGCCTTCAAGGGCGCAAGTACGCTCTCGTCCGTCAGCCTCCCCGCAGTCAACACGGTAGGGGAAGAGGCGTTCGCGGGCACGGCGCTTACAACGGTCAGCCTTCCCGCGCTCCGCACCGTCGCCGTCCGCGCCTTTGCGGAGATGCAGGCGCTGCAGAGCATCGAGGTCGGCGCCTCCAATAACAGCTTCGCCTCCTTCGACGGCGTGCTCTATCAGAAGAACAGCGGCAACTTCTACACCCTTGTCGCCTATCCTCTCGGCAAAACGCAGACGTCTTACACCGTCATCAAGCGCACGGTCAAGATCGGCGCCTACGCCTTCGAGGGCAACACCCGCCTTACCGAAGTCACGCTGCCCGAACATCTCAAATCCATCGGCACGGGCGCCTTCTACGGGGCGGCAAACCTTACCAAGATCACGGTGGAAGCCGTCGCGGCTCCCACGTTGGAGAGCGTCGCCGTCGCCACGGACGACGGGCTCGTCAACACTTATATCAACTTTGCGAAGGAATTGGGCGGCGACTTCACGCTTCGCTTCATCGTCCCCGAAAACGCCACGGGCTACGATGCCTACATCTGGCAGGCGTACCTCGGCGACGGCGTCGAAAAGACGGGCGCCAAGCAGATCAACGCGGGCGCGCTCGACTTCATCGACCGCGTCAACGCGCTGCCCACGCTCTCGGGCGAGGCGCGCGCCACGGAGATCGACCTTCTCTCCCGCATCTACAACATGTTCAATGCCGACCAGCAGGCCTTCCTCCGCGGCGGCTACGACGATGTCGACTACTACGCGAAATTGCAGGCGGCAAACGGGGTGTCCTTCACCGATACCGCCGAGCTTCCTGCCGTCACCGCGGAAGCGGAGGCGGGCGGCGGCTATCTTTGGATCGCCGTCTGCGCCGCGCTTGCCGTCGCGGTATGCTTTGCAGGGGCTGCGGCCGTCCGCACCTTCGCGGATAAGAGGAGGAAATAAGCCATGAAGAAACTCAAAGGATTGCTCTCTGTACTCCTCGGCGTCTTGTTTGTATTTGCGCTTGCCGCCTGCGGCGGCGATGCGGTAAAGTATACCGTCACGTTCCAAAGCAACGGCGGCACGGCGGTCGAGTCGTACGTGCTCGCCGAGGGCGAGACGGTGGAAAAGCCCGCCGATCCCACCAAGGCGCTCTTCACCTTCGGCGGCTGGTATTCGGATGAAGCCTGCACGCAGACGTACACGTTTGGACAGGCAATGCCCGCCAACGACTTCACGCTCTACGCGCTGTGGAACGCGCAGGCGAGCTCCCGCGTCGATTACGACAGCATGGGCGGCACCACCGTTCCCTCCTCAGTGGGCACGGTTGGAAGCGCCATCACGGCCCCGCAGGATCCCACCTACGAGGGCTACCGCTTCGGCGGCTGGTATACCGACCGCGAGTGCACCAAGCTCTTTGCGTTCACCGTCTTTCCCGCGGAGAACGTCACCCTCTACGCGCGCTGGGATAAGGATCCCTCCTACGCCTACATCACCTATGTCGGAAACGACAGGACGTTGGGCGTTCAGCCCGTCAAGAAGGGGGAAACCGTCGCCGCGCCGCAATTCTTCGGCGCCGACATCGTCGCAAGCGATTGGTATACCGACGCCAATCTCACGCGCGCCTACACCTTCGGGGCGGCTTCTGCCGACGTCACCCTCTACGCGAGCTACTACACGCGCGGGCTGGAATTTTCGGGCAGCACCGTCACGCAGTACAACGGCGAGAGCGCAAACGTCGTCGTGCCCAACCGTGTAAACGGCACCCCCATTGCGCAGATCGGCAGCAGGGCGTTTGCCGAAAAGGACAACGTCATCACGGTCGATCTCCCCGCGGGCATCGGCGTGGTCGGCGCCGCGGCGTTCTACCGCTGCCGCTACCTTACCTCCGTCAATTTGAGCAATCGGGCCGTCCAGCTCGGCGCAAACGCCTTCTTCGGTTGCACCCGCCTCGTCTCCTATGGCGACATCACGGGCGTCAGATCCATTCCGGAGGGGCTCTTCCTCGGCTGTGAAAAGCTGACGGCGATCACCCTTTCCTCCTCGGCGACGAGCGTCGGCGCACAGGCCTTTGCCGATTGCGCCCTGCTCAAGGAGATGACCATTCCCGACGGCGTCACGGCCGTGGGCGACGGCCTGTTCGACGGCTGCGTCTCCCTGGAGAAGGTCGCCCTTCCCGCCTCGCTCGCCACCTTCGGCACGGACGTATTCCGCGGCTGCGGAAAGCTCACCTCGCTCTCCCTCGCCGCAACCAATGCCAACTTCAAACTCATCGACGGCGGCCTGTACCGCGGCGGCAACGAGCTGCTGTTCTACGCGGGCGGCGCCGAAGAGTACCGCCTGCCCGAAGGCGTCCGCAAGATCGCCGCAGGCGCGTTCGACAGCAACTCCACGGTGAAGAGCATCGTCATCGGCAATGCCTCCGCCGACCTTGCATGCGGCGCGTTCTCGGGCATCAAATCGCTCGAATCGCTTTCCGTGCCCGTCTTGGGCGGCACGGGCTGCCTCGCCTACTACTTCGGCGCGTCCGCACAGGAGACGGCGGCATACAGCGCATACATTCCCGCCTCCCTCCGCTCGGTCACGCTCACGGGTTCGCCCACGTCGGTGTCCGACTACGCCTTCATCGGCGCGGTGGGGCTGGAGGAAGTGAAGGGGCTGGAGAACGTCACCTCCGTCGGCGACTATGCGTTTGCCTACTCGGGGCTGTGCACGTTCGATGTCTCCGCCCGCCTTACCGAGATCGGGAACAACGCCTTTGCGGGCTGCTCTTCCCTGACGGAGTTCCGCATGAGCGGTTCTTCCACGGCGTTCTCGGTGCATGACGGCTGCCTCTACAACGGCGCGGGCACCAAGCTGCTCTTCGTGCCCTCCGCCAAGACGACGGTCTCCTTCCCTTCGACGGTCACCGAGATCGCGACGGCCGCCTTTGCCGACAGCGCCATCGAAACGGTCGCCGTGCCCGATACCGTCACCTTCATCGACTACGCTGCATTCCGCGGCTGCGGCTCCGTCCGCGAGCTCACCGTTCCCTTCATCGGCAACGGTAAAGATGTGACGTATATGGCCTACATCTTCGGCACGGTGTTCCACGAAGAGCAGGATACCGATGAAGACGGCAACAGCTATCTCAACGCCACCCTTTCGCGGGAAGCGCCGCTCCCGGGCGGGCTGAAAAAGATCACCGTCACGCGGGCCTATCCCGCCATCCCCAACTTCGCGTTCGCCTTCTTTACGGGGCTCGAAGAGGTCGTTCTGAAGGGCGACATCACGCAGTACGGCGCATACAGCTTCTTCAACACGTCGCTCAAGTCGGCGGACTTCTCCAAAGTCACGTCGGTGGGGGATATGGCGTTCCGCATGACTTCGCTCACCGAGCTCTCCTTCCCCGCCACGCTGCAGACGTTGGGCTATGGCGCGTTCGGGCTGCTCCGCGACGTCGAACGCATCACCTTTGCGGAAAATTCCGTGCTCACCGAGATCGCCCCGGAGGCCTTCGCGGCATACACCGCCACCGCGCAGGACGAAGGCGTCGCGTTCTATTCCGCCGTCGCCTCGAGGATCGAGATCCCCGCGTCGGTGCAGAAGATCGGCTCCAACGCCTTCTACGGCGTCGGCATGGACTACAACTACGATTCCTCGAGCAACTGGGCGAACGTCGGGTTCTCCGTCTCGTTTGCGGCGTCGTCCGCACTCAAAGAGATCGGCAAGGAGGCGTTCTCCCACACCGGGCTCACCTCCGTCACGCTCCCCACAACCTTGCAGACGGTCGGCGAGCGGGCGTTTGCCGATTGTTCCGACCTCGAGCGCGTCGTATTCGGCTCGGCAACGGGCAACAGCGCCCTTAAAACGCTCGGCAAGCTCTGCTTTGAGGGCTGCACCGCGCTGAAGAGCGTTACGATGTATGTAAACCGCGTCGTGGCGATGGAGAAGGACGGCGAGAACGACGTCTTTTACGGGGCTTCCGAGGACTTCGCGATCTACGTTCCCTCGGGCGTCGTCTCCGACTTCACGGCGGACGATAATTGGTCGAAGTACACGTCCCGCATCTCCGCCGTCGTCGCGACACAGGGAGGCACAAATTGAAGAAACGCACTCAAATAAAACTGATTTTGATCGCGGCGTGCCTGCTGCTGTTTACGTTGGGGCTTGCCGCGTGCCGCCAGAGCGGGCTCACGCGGGAAGACCTCGCCGCGGAGGGCTACACCTACGACGTCGTCATCGACCTCGCGGGCGGCACCTCGGGCGACGGCGACCGTGCCCGCAGCGAGCTGCACCAGTTCGTCAAGGGCGGGTCTCTCATCGTGAAGCCGGGCACCGTCACCTTCAGCGGCGACGACCCCAAGCGGGACGGCTACACGCTTGGCGGCTACTACCGCGGCACCAAGGCGGAGGACGGCGCCATTACCTACGGCGAAAAGTGGGATTTCAAGAAGGATAAAGTCACGGAAAATCTCACCCTGTACGCCTATTGGCGGGAAAATTACAAGCTCGTCGTGCACTACGGCGAGGGCTTCGCCGAGACGTACGAAACGGCCGTCTCGCAGAACGAGGACGGCGTCGCGGGCCCCGTCGCCACGCCCGCCATCTCGGGCCGCACCGTCATCGCCTTCTACTCCGACCTGCAGGCCGCCGAGCAAAAGGACGCAAGCAAGACGGTCGCCTTCCCGCACACGCCCACCGAGCTCACTGCCGAGCATCCCGTGTGGGAAGTCTGGGCGGACACCCTCGAGGGCAACTTCAAACTTGTGCGTACGGCGCGCGATTTCAGCTTCTACGCGGGCACCAACGTCTATCTGATGGCGGATATCGACTTCGAGGGAAAAACCGTCACCTTCCCCGAAAATTACAAGGGCAAGTTCTACGGAAACGGCTACACGCTGTCCAACTTCACCGTCAACCGCACGTCGGAACGCAGGGGGGACGACTATCTCGGCCTCTTCAAGCGTCTCACCGACGGCGCATACATCGAAGACGTCACCTTTGCCAACTTCACGCTCAACGTCGAAACGCTCAACGCCAATTTCAACTACGAGATCGGCGCGCTCGCAGGCCTTACGCAGGGCACGGTCACGCTCAAGGGCGTCACGCTCTCGGGCACGCTCAACTGCAAGCTGATAAAGCAGGGGGAGAACAACGAGACGACGGTCACGTCCTTCATCGGCGCCCCGGCGGAGGGCTTCACGCAGACAGGTTGCGATTACAGCGGCGTCAACATCGTCTATGCAGAGGACGAGAAGCAATAAACAAAAAAACCAAGCAAGCATCATAAAGGAGGATCTCATGAAAAGCAAGAAGTTTTTGAAGATCGCCACGACGGCGATGGGACTTACATTTGCAGCCGGCGCAGTTGTCGGAATGCTCACCGCATGCGGCGACGGCGGTGGCGGCGGCGGAACGACCGGCGGCGCGAACAAGCCGCTCGTGTTGAGCACCGACCCGCTCGACGGCGTGTTCAACCCGTTCTTCTATACGGCGGGCGCCGACGGCGAGGTCGTGGGGCAGACGATGATCTCCATGCTCTCCACCGATAAGAACGGGCAGATCGTCGCGGGCGAAGATGAACCCTGCGTCGCGCTCGACTACAGCGTCATCACAACGGGCACGTCCGACGACCGCGGCACGCCCGGCGCGTCCGACGAGTACGCGCATTACTACACCGACTACTACTTCGCCGTCAAGGACAACATCAAGTTCTCGGACGGCGTGGCGCTCACCATCAAGGATGTGCTCTTCAACATCTACATGTACCTCGACCCCGCCTACACGGGCTCGGCCACCATGTACTCCGTGGATATTCAGGGGCTCGGCGCGTACAGAACGCAGCAGACGGATATCTACCAGCAGGAGGGCTTCCAGAATCAGCTCAATCTCGACGCACAGAAGCGCATCGACGCCCTTCGCGACTGGGCGGACGACAAAAATTCCACGTACAACGACCTGAGCGACGTCGAAAAGGGGGACCTCGCAAAGGTAGACGAGTACTTCAAGGAAGAGCTCGCGTCCGACTGGAACAACGCCATGGCGGCCGATCTGAAGGAGTACGATAAGTACGTCGATAAGAGCGGCAACAAGATCTTCACCGAAAATTGGCAGGTGTTCCTCTATAACTACGGCGTCATCAAGCTGACCACCGAAAAGGATCCCACCGACTCCACCAAGAAGTGGTACACGGTGGATAACCAGTTCAATACGGCGACCGAAAAGACGCAGGAGGCGCTCACCGGCTATGTGTTCACCTTCATGCTCGGCGCAAAGACGAGCGCAAGCGACACGTATAAGCAGAACCTCGTCGACGTCATCACCTACTACGCGACGGCCAACTCCCTCCGCCAGTACCTGATCGGCGAGGCGCTCAAAGAGGAGCTCGGCGGGCAGATGAACGTCCGCACCGTCTCGGGCATCACCGTAGAGCACGGCAGCACCATCCCCGGCGAAGACGGGCAGCCCAAGCAGCTCGGCAAGGAGCTCGACATTTTGCACATCCGCATCAACGGCGAGGACCCCAAGGCCATCCAGAACTTCGGCTTCACCGTCGCGCCCCTTCACTACTACTCCTCCCACGCGAGCGAATTTAATCTCACGCAGGGGCAGGAATATTTCGGCGTGGAATACGGCGATTCCGACTTCATGAACGAAGTCCGCTACAATCAGGTTCCCCTCGGCGCAGGCCCTTACCGCGCCTCCACGGAGAACGGCTCCAATCCCACCGATAAGATCGAAAAGAGCAACTTCTACAGCGACAACATCGTCTATTTGGAGAGCAACGAGAACTTCTTCCTCGGCGCGCCCAAAATCAAGAAGCTGCGCTTCAAGGTCATCTCCACCTCCCTCCTCTACGAGGCGGTCAAGACGGGCGAAGTCAACTACGCTTCCCCCACGGCGAAGGCGGAAATGCTCACCAACCTCGACGGCGCCGATAGAAACACGCTCGGCTACACCATCACGGAGAACCTCGGCTACGGCTACATCGGCATCAACGCGACCTACGTCCACGATATTCTCATCCGCCGCGCCATCATGCACGCGATGGATACCGGCCTCTGCATCGACTACTACGGCGAAGGCGAGCTCGCTTCCGCCATCTACCGTCCCATGTCCAAGGTCATCGACTGGTGCTATCCCAGCGAGATCACCCAGCCTTACTATAAGTACGATCCCACGGGAAAGACCTCTCTCGACCTCGCACACGAAGCGGGCTACGATACCGATCCCAACGGCAGCGGCTTCCTCGTCAACTCCAAGGGCGAGCGCCTGAAGTTCACCTTCACCATCGCGGGCGACAGCGAAGACCACCCCGCATACGCCACCATGCAGAACGCCGCCGAAATTCTCAACAAGATCGGCTTCGACGTCACCGTCACGCGTGACTCCACGGCGCTCTCCAAGCTCTCCGCGGGCCGCCTCGAGGTATGGGCGGCAGCATGGAGCTCCTCGTCCGACCCCGACATGTATCAGGTCTACCACAAGGATTCCTCGGCGACGAGTATCCTCGCATGGGGCTTCCCTTGGATGGAGTCCAGCGAGGGCTCGGATGAAGAGAGAGAACTTCTCGAAGAGCTCGCCGCCAAGATCGAAGAGGGGCGCGAGACCACCGATCGGGCGAAGCGCAGAAAGAGCTATTCCGTCACCGAAGGCGACGACAAGTGCGCGCTCGACCTCGTCATGGAGCTCGCCGTCGAACTTCCCACCTATCAGAGAAAGGCGATCTACGTCTATCAGAAGGATCTCTTCGACGAGGAGTCCCTTAACAAGTACTTCGGCAGCAACGCCACGGCGTTCCAGTCCCCGCTCGCGAGGATCTGGGAGATCGGCTTCAGGGCGTAACGTAACAACAAAAACATAAAACTTCGGCGTCGCACCGCGCGCAAAATGCGCGGTGCGTTCAGCCCGATTTGAGGGAACATGGTAAAATACATCATCAAGCGAATTTTATATTCCATCCTGATCCTGTTTGCGGTGTCCGTCATCCTGTACATCCTCGTGCGCTGCCTCCCCATGGACTATGTGGAACAGAAGTTCCTCTCGCAGGCGGCACAGGGGACGATCAGCCCCGAGGAACTCTACCGCATCAAGGAACTGTACGGACTTGCGGACAACTCCTTCGTGGGCATCTTGCGCGGGTATTGGAACTGGCTTATCTCGGCGCTCTCGGGCGATTTGGGCACGTCGTTCCTCTACAACCAGCCCGTCACGACGGTCATCTCCGAGCACATGTGGATCTCCTTCGGCATCGCCATTGCGGCATACGTTCTGGAATTTGCCATCTCCATTCCGCTCGGCATCAAGGCGGCGACGCGGCAGTACGGCGCGGTGGACTACACCACGACGGTATTTGCCATGATCGGCATCTCCTTCCCGTCCTTCTTCATCGCCATCCTGCTCATCAAGGTGTTCTCGTTTGAGCTCGGCTGGTTCCCCTCGCAGGGCATCATCGACGCCACGCTCGACTTCGCAGGCGATCCCGTCGGCAAGTTCGGCAATCAGCTGTGGCACATCGTGCTGCCCATGCTCGCCATCACCATCATTTCCATCGGCGGGCTCATGCGCCACACCCGCACCAACACGCTCGAAGTTCTCAATCAGGACTACATCCGCACGGCGCGCGCAAAGGGGCTCTCGGAGCGCACGGTCATCTATAAACATGTGTTCCGCAACACCATGGTGCCCCTCGTCACCATGATCGCCGGCATCGTGCCCAGCCTCTTCGGCGGCATGATGATCTTGGAGCAAGTCTTTGCCCTCCCCGGCATCGGGATGATCGCCTACAACGCCTTAAAGCAGGGGGATATCCCCTTCATCATGGGCTACAACATGTTCATCGCCATCCTTACCGTGCTCGGCACGCTGCTGTCGGACATCATGTACATGATCGTCGACCCGAGGATCAAGATCACCAAGTAGAGGAGACCGCACTATGCAGGAAGAAGAAAAAAACAACGTAATTCCCGAGGCGGCCTCCACGGATACGCCGCCCATCGAAGCGCCCGCCGAGGCTACGGAAGCCGCGGAACAGGTCGCCGAACAGACCGCCGGACAGCCCGCAGAAGGGCAGAAGGGGCAAGCGGCCGAAACCGAGGCGATCGCCGACCGCGTGCGCGTCATCTCGCCCATGCGGCTGGTGCTCAAGCGGTTTTTCCGCTCCCGCCTCTGC
Organism: uncultured Clostridia bacterium; assembly: GCA_947629845.1. Classification (GTDB taxonomy): domain Bacteria; phylum Bacillota; class Clostridia; order Christensenellales; family Borkfalkiaceae; genus Gallimonas. Next base: position 9,161 of record CANRFD010000017.1, on the reverse strand, counting down.
GTCGCCGGGCTCATCATGTTCGTGTTCCTTCTCGTGTTCTCCTTCCTCGGCCCCGCCTTTATCAGCTGGTCGGAGGAGGAGGTAGACCGCTCGGGCACGGGCGTCTCCTATTCGTACCACAGCATGGAAGTGCAGGACGACGAGGGGAACAAGTACACGGTGTATTCGGATACCGAAGTCAAGTCCGCCATCAACAACCACGCCCTTCCCTTCTCGTACAGCAACGACGAAAATCCCCGCCTGCACGTTCTGGGCACCGATCAGAACGGGCGCGACATCTTCGTCCGTCTCATGTACGGCGGCAGGCTCTCCATTCTGTTGAGCTTCCTCGTCGTGCTCATCTACACCATCATCGGCGTCGTCTTGGGGGGCCTTGCGGGCTATTTCGGCAAGTGGGTCGATATGGTCATCATGCGTATCGTGGATATACTCAACTGTATCCCGTCGCTGCCCATCCTGCTCATCATAGGCGCCATATTGGAGAGCGCGGGCATCGACGCAAGCATACGAATATATATCATGATGGCGTGCCTCGCACTGCTAAGCTGGACGGGCGTCGCCCGCCTCGTCCGCGGGCAGATCCTGTTCCTGCGCGAACAGGAATACATCGTCGCGGCGGAGGCGTTGGGCTTGAGCCCCATGCGGAAGATTTTCCGCCACCTCGTCCCCAACGTCATGCCGCAGCTCATCGTGTCCATGACGCTCGGCCTCGGCAGCATCATCCTGTACGAGGCGACGTTGAGCTTCATCGGCCTCGGCGTTCCGCCGGAGGCGGCGTCGTGGGGGCAGATGGTGCAGTCGGCCGTCAGCGATACGGCAATTCTCAACTACTATGTCGAATGCTGGCTCCCCGCCGGTATCATGATCATTCTCGCCGTCTTGGCATTCAACTTTATCGGCGACGGGCTGCGAGACGCTCTCGATCCCAAGATGAAGAGGTGACGCATGGCTACGCTCGGTAAAATTTTCGAACGCGTAAAGGCGTGGTACGATCACGTCACGCACAAGGACGACCCGCACTACATCTCGGGCAAAGAGGCCCGCAAGATCGCCCGCGAAAACGCAAAGACGACGCGCGAGTACGAGAAGAAGAAGCGCCGCAAGGTCAGCGAGGAAGAGTACCTCGCCGAGATGAAGGATCCCAACAACATCCTCGAGATCGAAAACCTCTGCACCTACTTTTTCACCGACGCAGGCGTCGCAAAATCGGTAGACGGGGTCAGTTTCGATATCCCCAAGAGCTCCGTCGTCGGCGTCGTCGGCGAGTCGGGCTGCGGCAAATCGGTCACGTCGCTCTCCGTCATGCAGCTCGTGCAGGCGCCGCAGGGTCAAATCGTAAACGGCTCCATCCGCTTCCGCACGCAGGACTACAAGCGCGGGGAAGACGGCAAGCCCATTCCCATCTGGGAGTACGAGGAGAAGGACGGCGAACAGGTCATAAAACAGACGCCCAAGTTGACGAAAAAGGGCAAGCCCGTCCTCGATAAAGAAGGCAACCCCGTCATGGTGCCCGTGCAGGCGCGCGACGGCAACGGCTTTCCCGCCTTCGAGATGGAGGAAAAGACGTTCGACATCACCAAGATGTCCACGGCGGCGATGCACCGCATCCGCGGGAAAGAGATCTCCATGATCTTTCAGGAGCCCATGACGAGTCTCAACCCGCTGTTCACCATCGGCAACCAGCTCGACGAAGTGGTGCTCCTGCACACGCCGGGGGCGGACAAGGCGCTCGCCAAAAAGCGCTCCATCGAGATGCTCAACTTGGTCGGCATCGCCATGGCGGATAACGTGTATAAGAGCTACCCGCACGAGCTCTCGGGCGGCATGCGGCAGCGCGTCATGATCGCAATGGCGCTCGCCTGCAACCCCAAGCTCATCATCGCCGACGAGCCCACGACCGCGCTCGACGTCACCATTCAGGCGCAGGTGCTCGACCTTCTCAAGGAGATCAAGGATAAGATCAACGGCAGCATCATGCTCATCACGCACGATCTCGGCGTCATCGCGGGCATGGCGGACTACGTCGTCGTCATGTACGCGGGGCGGGTCATCGAAAAGGGCACCGTCAACGACATTTTCGATACCCCCATGCACCCCTACACGGTCGGCCTGCAGAAGAGCAAGCCCGTCATCAACAGAGACAGCGATTGGCTGTACAGCATCAAGGGGCAGGTGCCCAATCCCATCGATATGCCCACGTATTGCTATTTCAAGGATCGCTGCGAGCGTTGCGGCAAGAAGTGCGACGGCGAATATCCGCCCCTCGTGCAGGTAACGCCCACGCACAGCGTCGCTTGCTACTATGCGGGCGGAAAGGAGGAATCGGATGAGCGTTGAGCAAGAGATCGCGCCCGCCGCGGAGCAGACGGCGGAGCCCCGCAACATCCTCGAAGTCAAAGACCTGAAAAAGTACTTCCTGATCCGCAAGGAGTGGAAGGTGGTCAAGGAGCGCGTCGCCGCAGAAAACGCCGAACCCGCCGAGGCCGAAAATGCCGAAGAGGGGACGGAACCGCCCGCAGAGCCCGCAGAGCCCGCAGAAACGCCCGCAGAGGCCGCGGAGGGGGAAACCGCCCCGTCCGCCGAAGAGGGCGAAGAGGGGACGCAGGACGCCGCGGAGAGCGCGCAGAAGCAGTTCAAGAACAAATATAAGCTCGAATACCGCAAGACGTACGTCAAGGCGGTGGACGGCGTCACCTTCAGCATCCCCTACGGCGAAACGCTCGGCATCGTCGGCGAGTCGGGCTGCGGCAAGAGCACCATGGGCAGAAGCATCCTGCGCTTGCACGACATCACCGCAGGTCAGGTCATCTTCGACGGGCAGGACATCACCAAGATGAAGCCCGCCGAACTCCGCAAGATCCGCCCGCAGATGCAGATCGTCTTTCAGGATCCCTACAGCAGCCTCCCGCCCCGCCTCCCCGTGGGCGAGATCATCGGCGAGGCCGTCAAGGTGCACAAGATCGTCCCCAAGTCGGAATATCGCGACTACATCGTCGACATCATGCGCAAGTGCGGCCTGCAGGATTTTTATTTCGACCGCTACCCCCACGAATTTTCGGGCGGCCAGCGCCAGCGTATCTGCATCGCCCGCGCCCTCGCCTTGGGTCCCAAGTTCGTCGTCTGCGACGAACCCGTCTCCGCGCTCGACGTCTCCATTCAGGCGCAGATCGTCAACCTGCTCAAGGAGCTCCAGCGCGACATGCACCTGACCTACATGTTCATCTCGCACGACCTGTCCGTCGTAAAGCACATTTCCGACCGCGTCGGCGTCATGTATTTGGGCAATTTTGTGGAGATGGGGTCGAAAAACGCCATCTTCAACAGCCCGATGCACCCGTACACGCTCGCCCTGCTTTCGGCAGTGCCCGTGCCCGATCCGCACTACGAGGTCAAGCGCATCATTCTCGAGGGGGATATCCCCAGCCCCGCAAATCCGCCCAAGGGCTGCAAATTCCACACACGCTGCTCCTATTGCATGGACGTCTGTAAGGAAGTCGCACCCAAGTTTATCGACTACGGAAACGGCCACCTCTGCGCTTGCCACCTATACCCGCAGGAGCCGCAGGTGCAGTAATGCGGCGCAAGAAGAAAAAAGAACTGCCGCCCGACGACGACGGCAGAACGATCGCGAACATGAACGTCGAGGGATTGCCTTGGTACAACCCCACGATGGGCAAGGTCGCGGAGGAAGATAAGCCTACGCGCAAGGAACGGCGTTCGCTGATCCGAGCGGGGTTTTTGGCGTACCTGCCGGCGTTTTTGATGATCTTATTGGGCTTTACCGCCGCCGCACTCATCATCTACCTCTGGCTCAACGGCTGGTCATTCTGACTTCGAAAGGCTTCCCCTTTTGGGGCGCCGCAGGCGTGCCTTGTGCTGAAGCTCCGCCGTAGGCGGTGATGGGGATTGAGCCACAAAATCACGTCATACCTTATATTCCCGTCCCCGCCACAAAATCACGTCATCCTGAGCTCCGTCGAAGGATGACCTTATTTTTTTACTGAGGACACCTTTCGACACGCCGCAAAGGCAGCGGCGGCTCAAGGTGACGTATTTATACTGCGTGTCTAAATATCCTGCCCCGCCCATCCCCACCGTCTCCTCATCTCGACGTTCCGTAGGAACGGAGGAGATCTTCCCATATCCTCCGCCTCGTCCTTGTCCCCACCTCTTGCCCCCTCCTCGGGAGGGGGTGTCCCGTAGGGACGGGGGTGGGGCACGCCCCCGTGCAAAAGTAAACCCCCGCGCAACCGCACGGGGGTGATCGAACGATGATATTCAGTTGTCGGGCAGATACTCCCTTTCCCCGCAAGGCCGCCTCCGCATCCTTCTGCGTTCCGCGCTCTCGTTCCGTTGACTCCGCGGTACCGGTTTTCCGCCTCGTCTCCGTCCTTCAAGCGTTTTGCGCTTCGGGCGTACCGATTATAAACTTGCGGTGGGGGGTCTCTCGACTATTTCTCATCATCTGGGCACATAGCCCGTTGCGGTTTCCCTTCTTCTCCGCAATTGCTTCAAAGTCGAGTCTTCTCCGCCCCTATCATATGTTGGTACATTGGTCCGTCCTCCTTTTACGTTTTCTTCCGTCCTTGGAGAATGAATTTCTTCATATCGTCGTACCTCCCGATATGAGATTTTTTGGAGACTTGCGACTTCCTTCACCTTCGTCTCCCTGTGAACGCGAGCTTTCCCGCCCGCCTTTCAGTCTTTCTGCTCCTTCAGGTACCCGTTGTGCATTGGAGTGTTCCTCCTTGCTTTGTTATCACCTAACAAATTTTGTAACTTATTTTCTTTTTCTGCCTTCATTATAGCATAGATTTTTTTTCTGTCAAGGGTTTTCGGAAAATTTTTTTGAAAATTTTTTTGCCCCGTTTTTTTGCAAAAGCCGACCCCGCCCGCGCGAAATGCACAGACGGGGAACAAACCGGGCGGCAGCTTCACTTTACCGAAGTCACCTTGGTCTCGATCTCGGCCTCGGCGGCGGAGAGCAGCCGATCCTTCCAGTGGGCGTAGTCGTCGAGGGAGGAGCGGTACAGCATGCGGGTCAGGCCGAAGAGGTCGCAGCCGCTCTCCTTGCACGAGTTCCACAGGTCGCCGACGTATCCGCTCAAACGCTGCGTCGCGCTCTCGAGGATGGCGGGCGTCACCGCGTCGGTGGAGACGTCCTCGATCGCCGTCGTCTCGCCGCGGCAGCACAGGCGCACCGTGAGCTCAAGGGAAAGCTCCGCCTTGGGCGCGCCGTCCAACCGCAGCGATACGTCGCCCTCGTTCTTCATCACGGTGAGCGTCACGGGTTTTTCGCCGTCGGTCGCGTTCACGGTGCCCGCCGAGACGTTCCCCTGCAGCAGGCTGAACGCCAGCGTCTGTTCGCGGGGGAGAAGCCCCACCATCACCCCGCGGGAAAAGAGGGCGGTCTCCTCCGCACTGTAAATTTTTTCCGCGCCGCCCGAAGCGGCCGCACCCCCCGAGCCGCCCGAGCCGCCCGAGCCGCCCTCCGATTGCCCGCCCTGCTGGTCGGTCATGCGCACATAGGGCAGAAATCCGCTGCCGGAGACGCCGTAGTAGCCGATGGCAAATTCCCGCAGCGTGTTGGGCATCACCTTGCCCGATTTTACGGCGGCGTCGGAGAAGAGCTTTTCGATGGCGAGCGAGGAGGCGTCGTCGATGGCGCTCTTGGAGGAGATGAGCTCGCCCGCCTTGCCCTCGCACACGGCGAGGCGGCAGGAGTCGGGCATGTAGTCGTTCCGCAGGAAGTAGTTGAGCGAGGCGATGACGTCCTCCTTCACGGCCTCCTCGCCGAGCACGATGAGATCGCAGAACACGAGCTTGGGCACCCAGCCCGTCTTGGAAAAGATGAGCGAAACGCAGTCGGAGACGGTCTCGCCCTCCGCCTCGATCTCCACGCTCGAGGTGCCGCCCGTCGTGCGGTCGGTGCCCTTGGGCACGGCGATCTGCGCGGTGAGCGAGTAGCCGCTTTCCGTCCTGTCGATGCCGGCGGCGAGGATGATGGCCGTCTTTTGGATGTCCACCAGCCCGAAGTCGTTGGAGAAGAAGGCGAACGCCACCACGGCGAGCAGGATGAGATACAGCTTCATGGGCGCCGTCTTGAGAAATTTACGCAGTTTCACTTCGGCCTCCTTTGTAGGTGAAGAGGAAGAGCAGCACGGGCACGGCGAGGCAGAACACGGGGAAGAGCCAGAACACGGTGCCCGAGACCGCCTTCAGAACGTCGGCGAACTTGTAGTCGAGGGCGAGGGAGAGCCCGAACAGCAGCGCGTTCCCCGCGATCGAGAGGACGGCGGGCAGAACGCGGTTGCGGCCGTACGCCTGCAGCGCGCACTCCACCGCCCCCTGCAGGGGAAGGGCGCAGTAGAACGCCATGACGAGGGCGAGGGTGTAGATGAAGATGAAGTCGATGCGCCCGAGCATGGTGACGCCCGAAAAGTATTTGGACGTCGCGGAGAAGGCGAATAGCTGGTTGACGGAGATCTCCTCGAAGATGCCGTAGAAGGTGGCGAGGAAGAAGAGGACGCCCAGCCCGCCCAACAGGTAGAACAGCGCGCCCTTCCACGCGGCGCCCTCGCGGTAGTCGATCTTCCCGAGCATGGGGACGAGGAGGGCGGCGTCGAAGAACCACGGGAATGCGCCCGAGAATCCCTGCAAAAATCCGCTCCCGCCTGCCGCCCCCGCGGGCAGCAGCGCGCCGTAGTCCGCGGAGGGCGCGGAGAGGACGAGAACGCCCGCAAGCCCGACGACGGCGAGCGGCCCCAAGATGTCCCACGTCCGCCCGCAGCAGAAGATGGGGCGCGCGCAGAGGTAGACGGAGAAGAGGTAGAAGGGGGCGAAGGAGGCGACGGAGGGCAGCGTATCGTAAAATACGCTCTGCACGAACAGCTTCTGTTCGAGCAGGGGCAGGAGGGCGGCAAACAGCAGGAACACGGCAAAGACAGTGGCAATTATCTTGGCGGCGATCTTGCCGAACGTCTCGCTCAACAGCCCGTAAAAGGTCATGCGGCGCCTTGCGAGCAGCAGAACGCAGAACACGGCGGCGGCGGAGAGCACGATCTGGACGAGGGCGGGGAACAGGAGATCGTTCTTGGCGAAGTTGGCAAGCTGCGCGGGCAGCAGCACGAGCTTCCCCACGGGCGCCACGCAGGCGAGGAAAAAGTAGAGCTGGCGGGTAGAGATCCTGTTCATCTGAGCCTCCTCTTGTTGGGGCTCTTGAGCGTTTTCGGCCGCTCGGGCAGGGAGCCCAAATTGTATTTTATCAGCGTGTCGCGCAGGTCGCGCTTCACGAAGGGGGAGAAGGGCGCAACGAGGGGCGCGCCGAAATTTTCCGTCGTCACGAGATAGAGGATGACGAACGCCGTCGCGAGCACGATGCCGTAGGTGCCCACGCTGCCCGCGACGAGCAGCATCACGAGGCGCAGCACGCTCGTCTGTTCGATGAGATTGGGGACGGCGTACAGCCCGATGCCCGAGAAGGCGATAATGATGATGGCGGGCGTGGAGACGAAGCCCGCGGAGACCGCCGTCTCGCCCAACACGAGCGCGCCGACGACGGAGAGCGCCATGCCCACATACTTCGGCATGCGGATGCTCGCCTCGTTGAGCACTTCGAGGACGAGCAGCACGAGCAGCATTTCGAGCGACGGCGAAAAGGGGATGTCGCGGATGCTGCCCGCGATGGTGAGCAGCAGTTTTACGGGGAAGAGCTGCAATTTGAAGAGCTGCGCCGCAACATAGAAGGCGGGCAGGTAGATGGCGACGATGAGCGCGAACAGGCGCAAGAGGCGGGTGAAGGTGGCGCGGTAGGGCGGCACGAAGTAGTCCTCGCTCGACTGGAAGTCCTCGATGAGAAGATAGGGCGCGGTGAGCGCGATGGGCGAGCCGTCCACCAGCAGCCCCACCCTGCCCTCCGCGATCTTGGCGCAGAAGATGTCGGGCTTTTCCGTCGTCCCCACCTGCTTCACGAGGGAGAAGGGGCGGGAGGAGAGGAAGTGGGTGAGATAGGAGGAGTCGGGAATGTAGTCGATGTCGATGGCGGCGAGCTTCTTTTTGATCTCCTCCACGACGGGCTGCACCGAGGTGCCCTCGAGGTAGCACACGGCGACGGCCGTCTTGGAGCGCCGCCCGATCTCCACCATGTCCATTTTGAGTTCGCCCGTCTTGAACCGCCGCCGCACGAGCGACGTGTTTATTTTGACGTCCTCGATGAACCCCTCGCGGGGGCCCTTCACCACGACGTCGGTGGAGGGCTCGGCAACGGCGCGCACGAACACCTTTTTGGTGCCCGCGATCACGCCTTCGTCCGCCCCCTCGAAGAGGAGCACGGGATTGCCCGCCAGCACCTCTTCCGATAGTTTTTCGAAGGTTTTCTCCGTTCTGATCTCGGGGGAGGTGAGCTGCTTTGCAACGGCCTGCGCGGCGGCTTCCCCCTCGTAGCGGAGGAGGGGACGGATGACCTGTTCGCCCAACAGCTCCTTGTCGGTGATGGGGTCGGCGTAGACGACGGCGAACGCGAGCCCCCTTTCCGACACAAATTCAAAGGTGAGAATATCTTCGGCGGGCAGGAGAGATTTCAGCTCCTTCACATCGGTTTTCAGCTTGCCCGATAATTTTTTCATACAAGGAGTATGGGGGAACGCAAAAAAATTATGCGGCGGAAACCCTCCTCCCGCAGGGCGGGAAGAGGGGACGGTCACTCCTTCAGCGCAGAGAGCAGCGCCGAGATCGCCTGGACGGCGGCGGCGAGCTTCGCTTCGGTGAGATCTTCACCCGCATAGCGGACGATGGTCTCCTTCACGAACACGGTGAGCTCCTCCGTGGAATGCTCCTTCGAACCCTTCAGGAGCGCGTCCGAGGCTTCCTCGCACTTCTCGTCGGGTACGATGCCGCCGAGAATGGGCGAGAGCGAGAACGACGTCTTGCCCTTCTTGAAGAATTGCTCATAGACGATGTAGTACACCGTCGCCACCGAACCGCAGCCGAGGCCGCTTTCGATGGTGGCCGCGATGTCCGCCGTAAGCGGCGCAACGCTCCACGTCGCAAGCATGCGGTATACGGCATACACTACGAGCCCGATAAGAAAGGGCAAAAAAACGTACGCTTTGTTCGGGCAGTTTTTCAGGACCGTCTTTTTGAGTACGGACGTCAGAAGCGTC
>CANRFD010000016.1 GCA_947629845.1 uncultured Clostridia bacterium | reverse complement strand
GTGGGAAGGGGCACTTCCGTCGGGGGAAGGGGATTGGGAATGGGGCGTTTTTCGCCGTTCACCGCGGAGAGCAGCCCCGCGTAGTTGGTGGGAGCGTCCCCGCAGGCGCCGAACGCGACGGGCTCCCCCTCCCCCCGCACAAAGCAGACGAGGGCGCAAAATCCCCCGCGGATGGAGGGCGCCTTCTCGATGCGCAGCGGCTCGTTGCCGGCAAGTTCGAGGCAGAACGTCCTGCTCGCGATCCACAGCCCCAGCGCATAGTAGCCGTCGGTCACGGGCGCAAGCCCGAGAATGCGCGGCGTCACGGTGAGCGTCTCCCCCAGCCGCTCGCAGTAGACCGCCCCCGAGAGGCTCCCTCCGTCCGCCGCAAATCCCTTCTTGATCTGTTTGAGCACGCACACCCGTTTTTCGTAAGCCATATCCGCCTCCTTCTCCATGATTATAGAGAGTTGTATGGGCAAAATTATGGATATGGGTGTAGAAAAACCGCGATTTTTCGCACTTTTTTTCAACAAAAAATCCCCGACGGTATGCGGGGACGCTCATCCATTCCGAATGTTTCCTATCGTCACGTCAACAATTTCACCTCTACGCCGCGCGCGCGGGCGTAGTTTACGGTGTAGGCGGCGCCACCCGTCTCGCGGTTGCAGTAGGCGAAGAGCACGTCCGCCCTGTCCACCATGTAGCGGTCGCGGACGAGGTAGCAGCCGCCGCGGTAGGACGGGAAGATCACCGTTCTCTGTTCGCACCAATCGAGCAATCTGCGGTACAGCGCCCTGTTTTCGCGGGAGAAGTGCTTCTCCTGCCCCTCGAAGGGAATACACGCCTCGATGGTAATGCGGTATCGCTGTTTGAGCGCGACGAGGCACTCGAGCGCGAGCAGATCGAACCCCTCCGCCATGCCGCAGTAGAAGTAGTCGCACCCCGTGCGGATGAGCTCCTCCAGCCCGTCGTAGAGGGCGTTTTTATCGAAATTTTCGGGCAGCACGCGGTGCCCCGTCAAGGCGCAGCGCTTCATTTCAGCGGCTCCTTCCGCTCCCGTCCCCTGCCGCGGGGATATTGCGGCGGCGTGCCCCTCCTCTTTTCCACCGAGACGAGAACGCGTTCCCCCGCCCCGTCCGGCAGGGCATACGGAAAGGTCTCCGCCTCTCCGCCGCCCAGAATGCGGATGGCGCCGCGGGCAAGTTCGGTCTCGTCCGTCTTTCCCTTGTAGGCGATCCACCTGCCGCCCGTCTTTACAAGGGGAAGGCAGTACTCCGCCAACGTATCCAGCCGGGCGACGGCGCGGGCGCAGCAGACGTCGAATTTCTGGCGGAAACGCCCGTCTCTGCCGAGCTCTTCTGCGCGGGCGCACTCCACGGCGGCGTTGAGCCCCAGTTCCCGCACCGCGGCGCGAAGAAATTCACACTTCTTTCCCGTGCTCTCGATCAGGGTAAAGTGAAGATCCTCCCGCACGATCATGAGCGGCACGGAGGGGAACCCCGCGCCAGAGCCCACTTCCGCCACGGCGGCACTCTGCGGAAAGAGAAATTCCCCCGCGAGCGAATCGAGAAAGTGCTTTTTCCACACCTCTTCCCGCCCGCAGACGGCGGTGAGATTGAATTTTGCGTTGTACTCCGTGAGAAGCCTGAAAAACGCCTCGAATTTGTCGTTTTTCTCCTCGATCTTCTCCGCGTAGAGGGCAAGTCCGGGAAATTCCATGCCCCCATTATACCATACCTTTCCCGATTTATCAACGGGATCGTGGATACTGTCACTTATTTTTTCAACACCGTGGACAAGTTTGTGGACAACCCCTCTCCCCTCCGCCTTCCCCCTCGCCGCTCGCCGGCTCCCCCCTGTGGAGAGCCCTCCTTTTCCACATTCTCTCCACCGCTCCTTCCACAAAAATTATTTCTCCCGTGTTTTTCGCAAAGTGGGGTTTTTTACTTGTTTTTTCAACGTTTTTTCGCTATAATAGAGGACGGAAAAGGCCGCCGCCCCGGCGATGTCGACTTTTCCACAGCCACTATTACTATTATTAAATAAAAATATTATAATTTATCAATCAATCGGGAGGAACGTGATGAAATTCGTTTGCAATGGGTTGACGCTTTCGGAAGCGGTCATGAAGGTGAGCAAGGCGTGTGCCGTGAGAACGACGGCGCCCGTTATGGAATGTATTCTTGTGAGTGCGCAGGGCGACGAAGTTACCCTTCTCGCCACGGACGGAGAACTCTCCATCCGCAAGTCGGTCAAGGGCGAGATCCTCGAGGAGGGCGAAGTTTGCATCACGGGCAAGCTGCTCGCCGACTTCCTCGGCAAGCTCGTCGACGAAGAGGTGATGTTCGCAACGGGCGAGCGCGGCGTGGAGATCCGCTACCGCGACAGCGTCTCCTATATGCAGACCATTCCCGCCGAAGATTTCCCCAAGATCAACCTCGAGATCGGGGAGAAGAGTTTCGTCATGAAGCAGGCCGATCTCAAGGCCGTCATCGCGGCGACGACGTTCTGCTGCGCGCAGGACGATTCCCGCCCCGTACTGAAGGGGTGCCTGATGGAGTTCGGGGACAAGCTCGAAGTGACGTCGCTCGACGGCTACCGCCTCGCGCTTTCGCACGCCCCCATCGTAGCAAAGAGCGGCGAGAACAGCATCATCTGCCCCGCGCGCACGCTCACCGAGATCTCGAGAATGCTCAACGACGACGAGAACGAAATCACCCTTTACACGCAGGGGGGCATGCTCATGGTGAGTTCGGACGGCATGGTCATCGTCTCCCGCCTCTATCAGGGCGAATTTATCAAGAAGGAGAACGTCATCCCCTCCAAATTTACCACCGTCATCAACGTCAACCGCGCCGAGCTCATCGCGAGCGCCGAGCGCGCCGCCATTCTGAACCGCGGAGACAAGAACAATCTCATCCGCATCGAAATTTCGGGCGAGGCCGTACGCGTCTCCTCGACGTCGGAATACGGCAACGTCTCCGAGACGATCGCCTCGCAGTCCGAGGGGGTCGATCTCACCATCTCCATGAACGCGAAGTATTTGCTGGACAGCCTCCGCGCCCTCGGGGAGGAGAAGGTCGTCATCTCCTTCAACGGCCCCATTTCCCCCTTTATCCTGCAAAATTTTGAGCAAAAAGAGAATTTGTATTTGATTTTGCCCGTGCGCAACGCAGCATAATCGCTTGACGGAGACAGGCAAAATCCGTATAATCAAAAAAGATATCGTCGAACGACAACAAGGAGCATAAAAAATGAAAAGAACGTACCAACCCAAAAAGAGACAGCGCAGCAAGGTGCACGGGTTCCGCCAGAGAATGAAGACGCAGGGCGGAAGAAAGACGCTGAAGAGAAGAAGAAACAAGGGAAGAAAGCACATTTCCGCGTGATCGCATATGCGGTACCGGAGGCTGAAAAACAAAAAAGAGTTTTCCAAAATTCTTAAAACGGGCAAGCGCGCCTATTCGGAGACGGTCACGGTGGTATACATGCCGTCGGACGAGGTGAAGATGGCGGTTTGCGTGGGGAAAAAATACGGGAAGAGCGTACAGCGAAACCGCATCAAGCGGCTCATGCGGGAGGCTTTTTCCCGCTTTGCGGCGCAGTTGAAGCCGTGCTCGGTTCTGCTGCTGCCCAAGGTCCGCGAAGAATACGCGTTCCACGCATTCGAACGCGACCTCGGAAAGATTTTCAAGAGGGAGAAGTTGATTGAAGGTAGTGTTCAAACAACTTTGCCGTGAAAACGCGCGCTATCTCAAAAAGCGGCTTTTTAGGCCCCTTCTCGCCGGACGCGGACTGTGCATTCGCATGATCTGTTTTTATCAGGATCATCTCTCGCGGCACACCTGCCTCTACACCCCCACGTGTTCGGAATACACCAAGCGGTGTATCAACAATTACGGAACGCTCGTCGGCATTTTGCTGGGCATGTGGCGCATTTTGCGCTGCAATCCCCTGTCCAAGGGAGGGGTCGACCCCGCTCCCGAGGTATTTTGGAAGAAAAAGTGGCTCATTTGAGCGGAGACTTTATGAACCTCTCAACCATTCTCAACGCAGTCACCGTGATGAACACGGGATATAAGATCGGGCTGGACTTCCTCGGCGAATTTGCCCGCATCATCATCGAGGGCGTCGGGATCATCGGTCTCGGCATCGTCGTTTTCACCCTCGTGCTGAAGGCGATTACGCTGCCGTTCGATATCTACCAGCGCTTCAAAATGCGCAAGCAGACGCTCATCATGCGCAATATGCAGGACGATCTCGACAAGCTCCAGAAGCAGTACGCCAACGACAAGGCGATGTACAACCAGAAGATGATGGAGCTGCAGAAGAAGAACGGCTACAGCATGCTCGGCGCCTGCCTGCCCATGATCGTCTCCCTCGTCATCCTGATCGTCGCCTTCCAGGGCTTCCGCGCCTATGCGGAACTCGGCAATCTGCAGACGTTTGAGAGGATGTCCGCCGCGTACAACGAGGCCGTCTTTGCGTATACCGTCGACGGCGAAGATTTCCGCGCCCCCCTCGAGGGCGTCGAGGACGACGAGCTTACCCGCAGCTTCGTCAACGGCGACACGTGGACGAAGGACGGCGTGAAGTACACCTTCTTCCTCGGCGATCCCGCACAGTACTCCGAAGTGGACGAGGGAAAGCAGTATCTCCGCGTCGAGGCGGAGGACGACGCGAAGTACCTCTACTATATCTATAATTACGAAGTCACGCGCGTCAACCGCATCTATTACGTCAACGAAGAGCGGTTCGCCGCACAGCTCTCGGGCGCCGACAAGGAGGCATACGAGGGCGCGGAGAACAAGACGAGCTTCTGCAACGGCTACATCGAGGACATCGGCGCACAGGCCGCGGCGGAATATTTCAGAAACGACGGCCCCCACTTCCTCTGGATCGGGAACGTGTGGTATCCCGACGTCTCCTACGAACACCCCGTCCCCGCATGGAAGACGATCACGGGGCAGATCGGCTCCGTGGAACTTCCGAGCGGCGAACACGACGACCTCCGCAACGTCTTGACGGAGGACGACTACAACAAACTTGTCGCGCGGCTCTCCGACGAGCAGACCGCCGCCAACGGCTACTTCATACTCATCATCCTCTCCGTCGGGCTGATGGTCGTCTCCCAGCTCATCTCCATGAAGAGCAACAAGGAGAGCAACAAGTATCAGACGGTGGACGGCCGCGGCGCGACCACGCAGAAGGTCATGCTCGTCGCCATGCCGCTCATCTACGGAATGTTCGCCTTTCTCATGAGCGCGGCATTCTCCATCTACATGATCGTCAGCAGCGTGGTGTCCATTCTCGTCATGCTCCTCTCCAATCTCATCATCGGGCACGTATTCAACAAGAAGGAAGAGAAAAAGTTCAAAGAAGAGCACACGCGCACCCTCCCGTGGATGTCGGGCGGTTACAGCAGGCGCGGCAGCGGCGACGGGAAGAACTCCCAAAAGGACGCCAAAAAAGAGAAAAAGAAAAAATAACGCTGAAAGGAGCTTGAAATGGAATACATTTTTACAGGCAAAACGCCGGAAGAGGCAATCGAAGCGGGGCTCGCGGAGCTCAAACTTACCCGCGAAGACGTGGATATCGAGATCTTGGAAGAGGGGAAAAAGCGGCTCATCGGTTCGGTGCCCGCAAAGGTCAGGATCGTCGTCAAAGAAAAGCTCACGGACGGTGCGCGCGCCGTCAAATTTTTGGAAGGACTGCTCCCCCTGCTCGGCTCGGACGCCCAACCCTCCCTCGCAGGAGAAGAGGAGAAGATCGTCATCGAACTGAAGGCGGAAACGACCAAGGGCATCATCGGCCGCCGCGGCGAAGTCATCGACGCCATCCAGATCTTGGCGGGCGCCGTCGCGAATACGGGCAGAAAGGAGTACGTGCGGGTCGTCGTGGACTGCGGCAACTACCGCGAGGAGCGTGAAGAGACGCTGCGCCGCGTGGCGGAGAAGCTGGCGGCAAAGGCCGTGCGCATCGGCAAACGCGTCCGCCTCGAACCCATGAACCCCTACGAGCGCAGGATCATCCACTCCGCGCTTGCGGAAAGCGACGAGGTCTACACCAAGAGCGAGGGGAAGGAGCCTTCCCGCTACGTCGTCATCATTCCCAAGCACGCGAAGGCCTACGATAAGGACGAGCGCGGCGGGCGCGGCAGAAACCGCGACGGCGGCCGCGGAAAGGGTGGCAGAGACCGCGGCGGAAAGTACGGCGACCGCGACCGCAAGAAGCAGTACGAGCACCGCGAACTCCCCAAGGAGACGGCTCCCGAGACCAACGGGACGAGCTTCAACCGCGGCGGCGGCACGGCGGGCTACAAGAAGGGCGGATTTTCGGGATTTTTCGGGACATTCCTCGGCAACGCGTCCGACGACGCCGAACCCACCCCCGACACCACTCCCGACGCCACCCCCGACAACCCGGAGGAATAATTCCCCTTTCACGCCAATTTGGAAGAATACTTTTTCCACGGCACGAAAAAACGTTTTTTCGGCAATACGGAGAAACCTCTTCCGCGGCAGCACGGAGGAACTCCCTCCTGCGCAAAAGCACGTCAATTTGTACAACCCCAAGGGGAGAGCACTGCTCTCCCCTATCTGTATGCCGAAAACCCCTTCAGTCACTTCGTGCCAGCTCCCCCAAACGGGGGAGCCAAGTGGGCGCGCGTTGTCCTCATCTCGACGTTCCGCAGGAACGGAGGAGATCTTCCCATGTCCCCCGCCCCGCCACATAATCACGTCATCCTGCCCCGCGCGCAAGGGGGAACGCGTCATCCTGAGCCGAACTGTTTTACGAAGTCCGCAATCGCCTATCCGCGAAGGATCCCGAACAACGAAGTCCGAACTCTCCATATCGGGATTCTTCGGTCGCTACGCTCCCGTCAGAATGACGCGTAAACCAAGTGCCCCCGCGCCCTCTCCTGCCGCCCCCTCCTCGGGAGGGGGGTAGGGGGGTGGGGCTACAAAATCGCGCCCCCCCAAAAAAAACCAAAAAGCAAAGCGCCGTCCAACAATGAACGGCGCTTCCTTCCAAAATTTTGCCTTACATTCAGTTGTTCTTGATCCACTCTTCCGCTTTGGCCTTGCTATAGGCAGTGATCTTCTCCTGCTTATACGCGGAGTCCGCGCCGCCGTAGGTATAGAGGAAGTAGTCCCCTTCGGGCGTAACGAACATCGTGAGCTCATAGCCGGCGGGATCGCCGTATACACCGAACGTCACCTTCTTAACAACGGTCGCGGTCTCGGTGTTATAGGTTTTGGTTTTCGTCGTCTTTACCATGATCTTTTTCTCCTTTCAGAATTTGTCTACATTTTACACTTTCGCGGAAATTTCGTCAACAGTCTGCGGAAAAATTTTCCAAATGCGCTTTTAATGAAAATAATTCACAAATTAACAAAATACATGTTAATTATTAGCAACTTTTCTTGCTTTTTTTTCTTTTATGGAAAGAGAAGCGATCGCCCCCGCAATATTTTCCGCCATCAGGTAGATCATGTTCAGGCGGGTGAGATTGAGCAGGGAATAGGAGAAGGCCGAACGCCTCGCCACGATGCCGAGTACGGAGACGTCCCCCACCTTCCCCAGCCGCTTGTTTGCGCCTGCGCCCGGCCGAAGAGCCCCGCTCACGATCTTCACAAGCCCCACGTCCTGCTCCTCCCCCACCGCTGCGTCCACGGCGATGATCTTGCTGTCGGGGTGGGTCTTGTGCAAAAAGTCGCCGAGGTATTTCACCTCTTTGGCGGTCACGGGGCTGCGCAGCGTGCCATAGACGTAGCCGCAGAAGGAGCTACTCTTGCGTTTTAACAGCGTTCCGGTGACGGGGCCGAGGCTGTCCCCGACGGCGAGGTCACTGCCGATGCACAGCACGACGGGCGGGGCGGAGAGTTCCCCGAGGCACTTCGAAAGCGCCATCATCATGCCCGTCTCCGCCATCGAATTATAAAAGTGAAATGCGTATTCCTTGGTCGTCTTTTCCATACCTCCTGTTTTTGGCCAGATGAAGGGGAATTTATAACAAGTTCGCGATAAACGGTTGGCAATTTGTCAAAAATATGCTACAATATCGGTGAAAAGGAGAAACACCATGAACTTATTGGCAGCGGGTGCCTGGGTGTTGGACATCGTTTTCTTTGCGGTGATCCTCCTCGGCATTCTCACCGGCGTATGCCTCGGTTTTTTGCGCGGCATATGCAAGATCGCGGGGACGCTGTTTTCCATCTCGCTCGCGGTAGCGTTTTGCGTCCCCTTCAAGAACACACTCGAAAGTTGGTTCGGGTTACAGACGGCGCTGACAAATTCCATCGGGAATGCCACGGCGGCGAGCTGGGTCACGACCGCGATCTCATTCGTAGCGCTGGTCATCGTGATACGCCTGCTCGCGTGGATGTTGGGGCATTTCGGAACGGCGCTCATCGACAAAAGCGGCGCCATGCGGTCTCTGAACCGCTTCCTCGGCGGGCTTTTGGGGCTGGTCGGCGCGGCGGCAGCCATTTTCCTGCTCCTCGCCATCTTCTACTGGGTCTCCGTGCCCGGCGTCGATGAGTTTATTTCCGAAAGTACGATCGTCGGCGCGATCTACAAATGGGACGCATTCCGCTACGCGGCGCAGTTCTCCTATCTGTAATCATCCGAAAAGTGCACAAAAAACGCGTTTGCACCCCTGCAGACGCGTTTTTCTTATGTAAAAAGCGCGGTTTTGTGCCCAGAACGCCGTCAAAAACCGCCCACGCACCCCAAAAATTCTTGCACCAAGTGTTTCACGTGAAACATAAAAATGCCGAAAAATTTGGGAGAATGTTTCATGTGAAACAAAATTTCCCGTTTTTTGGATAGGTGCACACTCCCGTTTTGGCGTTTTTGCGATAAATGGGTGATATTTATGAAATCGGGGAAAGATTTCCCTTCAAACACTTGATAAATCGCCCCTAATATGGTAAAATAAATACGTTGGTTTCGCGCATACTCTGATGTGGCGAAACAAAATCAGTGAAAGGAGACAAAACTTGAGTAAATTAGCCAAGACAATTATTGCCGCCATTGTTGTCGTCGCACTTGCTATTGGCACCGTCGTTTTGATAACGACGCTCGAACACAATAGCCGACAACTTGAATGGGCGGACTTCGTTGCACGGATCGAGGATCCGCGCGTCGCCGAGGGCGAAGACGACACAAAGACGGAGGAAAACAAGTACACCAACGGAGAGCAAATCGTCAAGATACACGTCGACGGTTTCACGATCACAGGTACAACTGCGAATAATCAGGAGTTCTGGACGATCAGCCCGTGGGGGCAGAACAGCCAAGCTCTCAAGGAGCTCACCGATACGTGGGCGAGCGAGAACGGCTGCGTAATGCAGTCGGCGGCAGACCCCAATGCCGGCAGCTGGTGGGGCAACTTCATCTATATCGCCATCCTCGTCGTCGGCGTGATCGCATTCTTCATGATCCTGCGCGCGACCAGCGGCGGTGGCGGAAAGATCATGAACTTTGGCAAGACCAAGGCGCGTGTGACCACCAACATCAAGGTGCGTTTTACCGACGTCGCGGGCGCGGAGGAAGAGAAGGAAGAGCTCGCCGAAGTCGTCGAGTTCCTGAAAAACCCCAAAAAGTTCTCCGATCTTGGCGCAAAGATCCCCAAGGGTGTGTTGCTTGTGGGGCCTCCCGGGACGGGAAAAACTCTCTTCGCCCGTGCCGTCGCAGGGGAGGCCGGCGTCCCCTTCTTTTCGGCGAGCGGCTCGGATTTCGTCGAGATGTACGTCGGTGTCGGCGCCTCGCGTGTACGCGACCTATTCGACTTGGCGAAGCGGAACCAGCCCTGCATCATCTTCATCGATGAGATCGACGCGGTCGGCCGTCAACGCGGAGCGGGGCTCGGTGGCGGGCACGACGAACGCGAGCAGACCCTGAACCAGATCCTCGTCCAGATGGACGGCTTCGAGACCAACGAGGGTATCATCGTCATGGCGGCGACCAACCGTGCCGACATCCTCGACAACGCCCTTCTTCGCCCCGGCCGCTTCGATAGGCAGATCTATGTGCATCTGCCCGACGTCAAGGGTCGCGAGGCCATTCTGAAGGTGCACGCGCGCAACAAGCCGCTCGCACCCGACGTAAACTTCAAAGTCATCGCGCGCATGACGAGCGGATTTTCGGGAGCCGACCTTGCCAACCTCCTGAACGAGGCCGCCATCCTCGCCGCACGTGCGGGCAAGAACACCATCGGCAACCTCGAGCTCTACGAGGGCATCAACAAGGTCATCATGGGACCCCAGAAAAAGAGCCGCGTCGTCACCGAGGCCGATAAGAAATGTACTGCCTATCACGAGGGCGGCCACGCCATCCTCGCCAAGCTCCTGCCGCATTGTGACAACGTGCAGGAAGTTTCCATCATTCCCCGCGGCATGGCGGCAGGCTACACGCTTACGCGCCCCGACACCGACGACAACGACATGACTGTTAATAAACTTAACGATTTTATCTGCATGGCGTTGGGCGGCAGGGTCGCGGAGGAGATCGTCATTCAGGACGTTTCGGCGGGAGCCTCCAACGACATCCAGCGCGTCACGCAGATGGCACGCAAGATGGTCACGGAGTGGGGCATGAGCGAGCGCCTCGGCCCGATCGCCTACGGAAACGACGGCCCCGTGTTCCTCGGCCGCGATTTCGAGCAGCGCAACACCTATTCGGAAGAGACGGCCGGCATCATCGACGAAGAGGTCAAGGCCATTGTAGAAAAGGCGTACGCGCGCGCGAAGAAGCTGCTCTCCGAACATCGTTCAGTACTTGACAATATGGCGCGCGTGCTCGTCGAGCGCGAAACCATCTACACCGCCGAGGTGGATATGCTTATGAAGGGCGCTGGCTACAGGGAGGTGCTCGAGTATATGGAGACGCACGACAAGGAGACGCCCGATAACCCCTTCGGCAAGATGACCTCGGGTTCGGAGGATGAAAGCGCCGCGGCGACGGCCGAAACCGCGGCCGAGACCGAGACAACTTCCGGTGAAGAGGCGGACGGCGAACCGCGCGACGGCGACGAAGCGTAAGCGGGAGGCGGCAATATGGGAAAGATATTTTCGTTTTCCAACCAAAAGGGCGGCGTGGGCAAAACGACGACCTGCGTCAACATGGCGGCATACCTCGCCTCGTTCGGCAGAAAGGTGCTGCTCGTCGACCTCGATCCGCAGGGCAACGCGACCACGGGGCTGGGCTTTACCAAGAGCCAGCTCAAGAAGTCGGTCTACAACGTGCTCATCGACGAGGAGGAGGTCAAGGACAACATCCTGCCGACCGAGCTCGAAAACCTCGTCATCCTGCCCGCCAACATCGACCTCGCGGGGGCGGAGGTGGAGCTTGTCTACAAAAAGAGCCGGGAGAAAGTCTTAAAGGCGGCGCTCGACAAGGTGCGTTCGCAGTACGACTACATTCTCATCGACTGCCCGCCGTCACTGGGGCTGCTCACCATCAATGCGCTCGCCGCGTCGGATAGCGCCATCATCCCCATCCAGAGCGAGTACTATGCGCTCGAGGGGCTGTCCCAACTCATGAACACCATATCGCTTGTCCGCCAGCATCTCAACAAGGGGCTCAAGGTGGAAGGCGTCGTGCTCACGATGTACGACGGCAGGTCGCTGATCTCCAAGCAGATCGCGGCGGAGATCAAGAAATATTTCACCAAAAAACTGTATGAGATCGTCATTCCGCGCAACGTGCGGCTTTCGGAGGCGCCCAGCCACGGCAAGCCCATTTTGCTGCACGACCCCAAGTGCATGGGAGCGCGGGCATACAGCGCACTCACCGAAGAATTTTTGAAAAAAACAGAGGGAAAAGGAGAATAAATGATGGTTAAAGGACTTGGGAAGGGGCTCGCTGCGCTGTTCAGCGACACGGAGGAAGCCTACGAAAACGCGCAGACGGAGGGGGATCGCTCTTCGGCAACGGAAATTTCTTTGGAAAGTATCTATCCGAATCCTAACCAGCCGCGCAAGGCGTTCGACGAAAACGCGATGAACGATCTCGCTAACTCCATCCGCGAGCACGGTGTCATCAGCCCCATCGTCGTCAACCGCGAGGCGGGCGGAAAATACATGATCATCGCGGGTGAACGCCGGTTCCGCGCCGCGAAGATGGCGGGGCTCAAAACGATGCCCGTCATCATCAAGGAGTATTCCGAGAAGGAGATACAGGAGATCTCCCTGATCGAGAACTTGCAGCGCGAGGACTTGAACCCCATCGAAGCGGCGTACGGCATGAAGCGGCTGATGGAGGAATACAAGCTGACGCAGGAAGTCCTCGCCGAGCGTTTGGGGAAGTCGAGGCCCGCAATCGCCAATACGCTGCGACTTTTGACGCTTTCCGACGAAGTGATCGCGCTCGTTCGGGAAGGCAAACTCTCCTCGGGACACGCGCGCACGCTCGTGCCCGTCCCCAAGGAGGAGCAGGCCAAGATCGCCAACGACTGCGTGAAGGAGGGCTGGTCGGTACGCGAGGCGGAACGCGCCGTCAAGCAATATCTCAACCCGCCCGAGCTGCTGGCGCGCGAGAAGGCGCAGAAAAACGCCCTCGCCAATGCCGAACTGAAGCGGCTCGTCGAACGCCTCCGCGAGACGCTCAAGACGAAAGTTTCGCTCATCGGCACGGACAAAAAGGGCAGGATCTACATCGATTATTACACGCGGGACGACCTCGACCGCATCTCCGAAGTGCTCGATATCCTCGAGCGGATGGAGTGACGAAAATCGCGCAAAACCGACAGCGTTTGTGCGGTTTCGCAAAAAACAAGGCGCATAGAACAGAAAAAACGCAGTAAAAAAAGGAATGTCCGCGCGCAAAAAACGCGAGGATAAAGTTATGCTGGAATTTCAAAAAATACAAAAAAATTCGATGCTCTTTTTCAAGCCGTGGTTTAAGGCGCAGGGCACGCACATCGGCGACTATTCCCTCGGCTTCCAGTTCATGTGGCAGCGCGCGCTGTCGCTCGACTATGCGGTGTACGGCGACTGCCTCCTTCTCAAGGAGACCTACGCCGGCAAGACGTATTTTTACTACCCCCTGTCCAAAACGGGCGATTTCTCCGCCGAAGAACGCGCCCTCGACGAGATCGAACGCTACTGCCGCGACGGCGAGATCCGCCTGCATTTCACCAACATCCCCCGCGAAAAACTCGGCGTCTTTCTTGCCCGTTACGGGCGGGACGTCACCGTCACAAACAACCGCCGCTGGCGGGATTATCTGTACCGCACGGAGGACTTTTGCGCATATGGGGGCGGAAAATACGCAGGTCAGCGCAATCACGTCCATAAATTCGAAAAACTCTACCCCATGTGGCGATTTTGCCTCTTCGGGCAGGGGGACGTCCCCCGCGTCGAGGCGTTTTTGCGCGAATACGAGAGTTCCCAGCGCAGCAAGCACGCCTATCTTGCCGACGAGGAGATGGACGAGGTCTACGAGATTTTGCCGCATATGGCGGAGTTCGGCTTCATCGGCGGCATTCTCGAGGCGGAAGGCAGACCCGTGGCGTTCACCGCGGGTGAACTTTGCGGCGACATGCTCGTCGTTCACATCGAGAAGGCCTTGCGCGAATACGAGGGTGCCTACCCCATGGTGGCCATGCAGCTTGCGCGTGCCGTGCAGGGGAGGGCCGCCTATCTCAACCGCATGGACGACGCCGGCGACCCCGGCCTCCGCAAGTCCAAGCTGCAGTATCACCCCGCCGAGCTCGTCGACAAATTCAACCTCGCCCCGCGGCGTGCCATCGACGGCCTCTCCCGCCTCCCCGAGCTCACGACCG
Source organism: uncultured Clostridia bacterium (assembly GCA_947629845.1). Taxonomy (GTDB): domain Bacteria; phylum Bacillota; class Clostridia; order Christensenellales; family Borkfalkiaceae; genus Gallimonas. Next base: position 5,718 of record CANRFD010000016.1, on the reverse strand, counting down.
CCCGCCTGACCCTCGCCCCCGTTGCCGACGGCGACGCCAAGGCCTATGCCCGCCTCGCCGCCGACGTGGAGCGCAACCGCTATTGGGGGTACGATTGGCGGGCGGACTACACGGGGGAAACGCCCCCGCCCGACGATTACTTTATAATGTGCGCGCGCGAGGATTTCCGCGAGAAGCGGGAAATGCCGCTCGGCGTCTATTTGGATGGCGAACTGATCGGCGAGGCCGTTCTGCACCGCTTCGGCTACCGTGACGACGTCGAAGTGGGCGTTCGTCTGCTGCCGGAGGCCGAGGGCAACGGCTATGCGCGGGAGGCGGTGCGTGCGCTCGCGGAGTACGCCTTTCTCAAGCTCTCCGTCGAGCGCGTCGAGGCCAAGTGCTTCAAGGAAAATCTCCGTTCGCGTGCCATGCTGCTCGGCGCCGGCCTGAAACCGTGCGGCGAGGACGCCGTCTACTACTATTTTTCCATGACGCCCGCCGACTAAACCACAAACCAACCCCCGCCTAATCTACCACCCAAACCCCGCCCGCTGCGCAAGATGTTGCGGCGGGTGTTTTTCGTTGCGGAAAATATGGTGTTTTTTATGCACGGGAAGCCCCCCGCCCGCAGCAAAACTCCAACGCTCCGTGCCAATGGTGCGGGAGCCGAAGGAGGGGCATAGCGCCCAATCGGGCCGCCGAAAACTGGTGAATATGCCCAAAAAAATCGGTAAAAAAAGTGAAGTTTTCACAAAAAAATTTTAAGAATAGCATTGACAAAGCTATTTGCGTGTGCTATATTTAATGCAGTACATGTAATGACGATGGGGGAAAAGTCATGAAGAAGAGGTACGTCCTTTAATTTTTTCGTATTCTTTTTGCGCTGGCAAAGAGGCGGAAAATTATGGACGTTTTTCTTTTTTAGGCAGCTCCCCCGGAGGAATTCCGGCGGTGAGTTGCCTTTTTGCGTATATTTCCCCCAAATTTGCGCGGAAACACCCCCGTCCATGTGCCGAAATCTATTTATAAGAGGTAAGTGGAATGAAAAAAAGCAAGACTCTCAAAAGCATTTCGCTCGTCGCTCTCTCCGCGGTGATGATCGCGGGCGTTGCGATGGCTGCTGCCGGCTGCGGTGAAAGCGGCGGCGGTGGCGGCACCAATCCCGGCGGTGGCGGCGGAACGCAGAACCCCACCGGCGGCGATTTGACCGTCACCATGTTCTGCGGCGACGCGGATAAGGCGACCAACCAGCAGATCGCCGATGCTTGGGCGAAGGATTACAACGCTGCGCACGGCACAACGTTCAACGCCATCATCAAAAACAACACCAAGAAAGAGGACTATTTCAAAAACCTTGCCGACAGCTTTGTCAACGGTTCCGTCGGCGACGTCATGTATGTCGCGCCCCGCAACGTCAAGACGTACGCGATCTCGGGCCGCATCATCGACCTGACGCAGTTCATCAACGCCGACGAGACGGCCAAGGAGAACGTGCAGGGCATTTGGCAAAATGCGCTCTCCTATTATGGATATGAAACGGGGAACAAAAATTACATGATGGGTCAGCCCGTGACGTACGACGAAGCGAACGGCGTGTTCAAGTCGGGCGAAGACGGCAATACGACGGTCGGCCTCTACGGCCTTCCCAAGGACTATTCCAACTTCTCCATGGGCTACAACCGCGTATTCTTCTCCGAGGAACTGAAGCAGGCCTATCAGAACACGAAGGCGTCCGACACCCGTACCGTCAAGGGCGCCGAGGGCGCAACGGGCTCCAAGAGCGCCGAGCGCACCTATACCGCGAAATCCGGGTTGGACGATACCAACGGCGGCTACGTCATCACCTACGCCGCAGGGGATCACGCGGGAGAAGAGGCCAACATCATCAACATCGGCATCCCCACCACCTACAAACCCTTCAACTTCTTCAAATATAACACCTACGACGCAGCCGTGCAGGGCGGCGACCCCATGGCGACGATGGTCGAAAAATTCACGGGCGGCAAGGGCTACACCGTCACCATCCCGGGCTTCCCGGACGGGACCTTCAAGGTGACCGACAAGAAGGACGAAAATGCGGCGTACGATACGAGCGAAGGCCACATCGTCTACACCTACGCCGAGTATGGCGCGATGCAGTGGGCGCTCACCTACTATCTCAACACGTTCGCGTGGGATAACGGGCAGAACGGCACAAGCGGCACGGGCGGCAAGCGGCTCTCCGATGGCAAGTATCACACCATCTACGGCGGCGAGCAGTACGAGGGCGTCTCCGGCGCCTCCGTCGGTTCCGCGCTCTACCTCCTTCCTTGGCTGTACTCCAACGACGCCGACCTGATCGACGACACGTTGAGCTTCTGCGTCTCCTACAACACGGATGCACCCGGCGACAAGATCTCCGATAAACGCAATGCGTTGATGGAAACCTCCAACACCGTGATCACCGACCGCGCCGATTGGAGAAGCAAGGTCGGCAACGCGACCTACAAGGCGACCAAGAAGAACCTCGACGGCACCACGCGTGAAGTGGACGTCCAGTTCGGCTACAACAGCGAACGCTTCCTCGAGACGTACGGCGCCTTCCTCGCCATCGGTTCCGACTGGAACGGCAACCCCGGCGATACCGACCAGACCCGTCCCACCGGTGAAAGCGGCTGGACGTACTTCTGCGCAGGCCGTTCCATCTTCTACGGCGCAGGTTCGTGGGATGCCGCGACCCGCAACGAAGAGGATCAGACCTCCTTCGACTTCGGCCAGATGCCCATGCCCGTTGCGGAAAAATACGCGCTGTATTCCTGCATCAAGGGCGCCAACTACGAGATGACCACCTACTCCAACTACAGCAAAGATAACAACGGTACGGCGGGCGTCAACGGCATCAACGCGGATGCGTTGAAAGCAGGTCTCAAAGTGTATACGAAGGACGAGATCGAAGCCAACCTTCTCATCCGTCAGGATAAGTGGGCTGCCCGTATGGACTCCGTCGGCTACGCCGTCACCAACAAGTCCCTCGATGCAAACGGCAATCCCACCGAGCGCACCAGGGCGGCGGCCTCGCTGTGCGCGGCGCTCACCATCAACGAAGATCCGCAGGTCACGCTCACCTATGCGGGCGCCCAGCTTCCCAACTTCGAGAAGCAGTGCAAAGAACTTCTCAACTATCAGGATCCCGCCTATGCGGAAGGCGCCTTCAAGGATATGATCACGCCCGACGGCAGCGCCACGGTGACGGGCGCCGACGGCAAAGCGCTCTGGGATTCCTACTACGCAGTCGCAAAGCAGATGGGCGACGCGGCGCGCGGCGGCTCTACCCAGACCGTCTCCGCCTTCCTCGCCGATAAGGTGGACTGCAACGGCGATCCCATCAAGTACGATCCCGACTTCACGGAAACCGTGCTCTCCAGCTTCGCCGGCACCAACACCCGCTATGCGTTCGCGATGAAGGTTCTCCGCCTCGTCAACTATCGCCATAAGGATCTCGATATCAACATCAGAATGCAGGACGGTCTCAACGCCGTGCGCGACTCCTCGATGTACACCTACAACGAGAACTGGATGATCCCCGTCGACGCCCGCAGCGATTTTACGCACAACCTCGCGTACTACCGCCAGCAGGATCTTACGACGGCGCAGATGGACAAACTTGATGACAACTCGATCCTTCGCTACAATCCTTCTACGGGCACCGGCAACGCCTTCCTTACGCCCCTCGTATTCGCCATGGCGAATGCCAAGCAGGCACAGGCAAATCTCCAAGATGCGCTCGATAAGGAATACCAGGAGAACAACAAGAAGTAATTGCAGAAAACGGCGGAACGCCCTCTATAAAAGGGGGCGTTCCCAAGCCCGTTTCGGGAGAATGAAAAAATTATAAGGAGGAAAACTCATGGAAGAGAACATTGCGGCCGTGCAAGACGAAGCCATCGTCTCGGAAGACGTCGCCGGAATGTCCTTGGCTTCGGAGGAGACCGTGCCGCCCAAGAAAAAACGTCGGCACATCAACCAGGCGAAGCTGCAGGATAATCTCTGGGGCTGGATCTTCTGTATCCCGCTCATCGTGGGCACGGTGTGGTTCGTCTACGCCGCACTCGTTATGGCGCTGCTCCTCTCGTTCACCGATTTTTCGATCGGCGGCACGGACTCGTCCACCCTGATGCAGTTCTTGGGGGACTACGCCAATCACATTTACCAAAGAACGGAAATCCAGCGCGATCCTGAAACAAACAGGATCATAGGGGAGCTTATCGTATCCGACCCGTTCTATTGGTACAAGAGCATCTTCACCACCACAAGCACGATGGTGCAGGGCAAAGATTTCACCATCAACCAGATGGGCGCCTACCTGTTCAACACGGTGTTCTACATGATCGGCATTCCCATCGGCATGGTGCTCTCGATGTTCTTCGCGGTCTGCATGTCTCGCGATATCAAGGGCGGCAACGTGTTCCGCGTCCTGTACTACATCCCCTGCGTCGCAAGCAGTATATCCATCGTCTATACGTTCAAGATAATGTTCGATACGAGCGGCGTCATGAACAGCCTGTTCGGGAGCGAAGGGCTCGACTGGTTGGGCGGCACCAAGACGTGGAACGAAGTCACGGGTCAGGAGATCGAATCGGCATTCATGGCAACGCCGTATTGGTGCCAGGGTCTCTTGCAGAAGTGCGTCATCGTCATCATGTCGGTATGGAAGGGTCTCGGCGGCACCATCATCCTGTACGTCGCAGGCCTCTCGGGCGTCAATGCGGCAACCAAGGAAGCCGCGCAGATCGACGGCGCAAACGGCTGGCAGATCTTCTGGAAGGTCACGATGCCCGACCTGTACCCGACCATCTTCTACAACATCGTCACGTCCGTCATCGGCGGCATGCAGATCTACGCGGAGCCCGTCCTTCTCTTCGGCGAAGCCACGGCACGCGACGCACTGTCGTCCACATCGGGATATGTCTCCCTCGTCTGGAAGTACGGCCTTACGGCGGAGGGCAACAGCGGCAAACAGCCGTCTGCGGGCGCCGCTTACGGTATGTTCCTCGCCGTCATCATCTTCGTCATGACGCTCTTCCAGTTCTGGCTCGACTCGAGGAAAAAGGATTAAGGAGGTAGGGAAATGGATTACGAAATCAACGATCCCGGAACCGAAACCGGTTACGAAGAAGCTCCCGCGGCGGCGGCCGCTGTAGCGGAGGCGCGTCCCTCTCCCATCCGCTATGCGTTCGGTGCGGTGATGGCGTTCTTCGGCTTCTCCACCAAGACGCACCGCGCCAGCAAGAAGCGCGCGAAACTCGTCGGCGATATCTTTACATACATCGTCCTGCTCTTCGGCGCGTTCATCATGGTCTATCCCTTCTGGTGGATGCTTGCAGGTTCCTTCGCCTACACCGCTCCCACCGATATCAAAAACTCCTACATCGTCCAGCTCATCTGGTGGCCCGAAGTCAGCACCTTCAACTACACGGGCAACCTGCAGCCCAACACGGTGTTCCACAACTATCTCGAAACTTTCAACCGCGGACTCAACGGTCAGGTCTATCAGGGTACGTTCAGCGAAGAGCTCACCTATTGGAGGGCGCTCCTGAACAATCTCATCTACTCCATCGTCCCCGTTGTCGTCGGCGTCATCACCTCCGCCTCCGCAGCCTTCGCCTTCTCGAAGATCCAGTGGATCGGCAGGAACGCCGTGTTCTTCTTCCTGCTCGCGGCGGTCATGGTCCCCGGCCCCGCGATCATGACGACGCAGTA
>CANRFD010000015.1 GCA_947629845.1 uncultured Clostridia bacterium | reverse complement strand
GGCCCCTTTCTGCACTTTTCCGAAGAGCAGCTCGCCCGCGTCACCGCCGCCGACGCCCTCCGCCATCCGACGTGGCGCATGGGCGCGAAAGTGACGGTAGACAGCGCGACTTTGCTCAACAAGGGATACGAAGTGATCGAGGCAAAATGGCTGTATGGGGCAGATTTCGGGCAGATCGAGGCCGTTGTGCACCCCGAGAGCATCGTGCACTCCCTCGTGTACTTCGAGGACGGCGCGGCGCTCGCCCAGCTCGGCTATCCCGACATGCGCGTGCCCATCCAGCTCGCGCTCACCTATCCCGGGCGGCTTCCCTGCGAACGGGAGCTCGACCTTGCCGCGCTCGGCTGCCTGCACTTCGAGCGGCTTCCCGCCCAAAAATTTCCCTGCTTTTCGCTCGCTCTCGCGGCGGGGAAGGAGGGCGGCACGGCGCCCGCCCTGCTCAACGGGGCGGCGGAGGAGGCCGTCCGCGCCTTTCTGAAGGGCGGAATAGCTTTCCCGCGCATCGCCGAAACTATCAACGACGTGCTCCAGCGCATTCCGCGGGCGGCGGCGACCTCGTACGAGGAGATCGCCGAGGCCGACGGCCGTGCGCGCGAGGCGGCAAAACGTATTCTGTATGGCAACTGAACTTTTAAGCGTGTGGAACACGGTCGGCTCCGTGCTCCTCGCCATCCTGATCCTCCTCGTAATGATCACCGTGCACGAGTTCGGGCATTACGTCGTGGGAAAGGCGCTCAAATTCAAAATAGACGAGTTCTCGATCGGCTTCGGCCCTGCCTTCGTCAAGATCCGCAGGAAGAAGTCGGGCGAACTCTTTGCCGTACGCCTCCTTCCCCTGGGAGGCTATTGTTCGTTTCACGGCGAGGACGGCACGGACGAGGACGGGCAGGAGGAAACGGCGGAAAAAGCGGACGGAAAGGCGGCCGAGGCCGCCGCGCCCTTCGGGGAGCTCGAAAACGGCGAAACGCTGCTCGTTACGCCGCCCGAAGAGCTTTCGGGGCCCGCCGAAAATGCGGCAGAAAATGCGGCAGAAAATCCGATTTCGGAGCCGTCGGAGGGGGCTGCCGCCCCGCCCGAAAAGCCAAAAAAACGCGATTGGAACGACGACGGCACCTTCACGAACATGAAGCCGTGGAAGCGCATCGCCGTGCTCGTCGCGGGGGCGTGCATGAACTACCTGCTGGCGTTCCTGCTCATCTTGCTGTGCTTCGGCATCTACGGCGAGAGCTTTGTCGAGCTGCGCGGCGTGGAGGCGAGCGAGGAATATCCTGCGGCGTATTCCCTGCGCGAGGGGGACATTTTATTGGAGATCGACGGGCGGGGGCTGTATCTTACGATGGACGTCGCCCGCGCCGTGAACAAGCACAAGGCGGGGGATACCGTCGAAGTTCTCGTCTCGCGCGTGCAGGAGGACGGCTCGCGCAAGGAGGAGCGCGTCACCGTGATGCTTCGCGCCGAGGTTGAATTAAAGAACAGCGCCGACTTCACGGGCGTGTGGAAGTCGCTCGGCGCCGGCGTCGAGACGCATGACGACGGCAACCGCTACTACATGGTGCAGACGGCCAATTACAGCTTCGGATTTTTCGAGACGGTGGGGCGTTCCTTCGTGTATTCCTTCAAGATCGCGGGCTCCATCTTCCGCGTCATCGGGGAACTGTTCACGGGCAAGCTCGGGCTGAGCGCGCTCGGCGGCCCCGTGACCACGGTCAAGACGACGGCGACCGTCGTTTCGCATGGCTTCCGCAGTTTTTTGGAGATCGCGGGCTTTATCGGCGTCAACCTCGCCGTGTTCAATCTGCTCCCCATTCCCGCCCTCGACGGCAGCAAAGTCGTGTTTACCGCCATCGAATGGGTGCGCGGCCGACCCATTTCCCGCAAGATCGAGGCGATCATCCACGCTGTCGGGTTCGTCGTGCTCATCGGGTTCGCCATCTTGGTGGACATCCTCCAATTCGTATAGCGTTTTGCCGTTTTTATGAAACCCGTCCCGCGGTATTCCGCGGGACGGGGTAATTTTTTGCCGTTTATAAATAATTTTACATGTTGCTTTTTGCGCCCGTTTCGTCCTCGATCCCCAACAGGAAATCCGCGGAGACATCAAAATAAAGGGCAAGCATGATGAGATCGTCCAAATTCGGTTCGCAGTAACCCGTTTTCCAATTCGAAAATTTTTGCTTCGTGATCTTCAAATCGGCGCAGATATGATTTTGATTTTTTCCGCTTTCCCGTATGAGTTCGCTCAAGCGCGATGCAAATATGTTTTTCATATTCCAACAAATTAGTACCAAAAATGTGGACGATTTACTTGACTGTCCAAAAAATTTGGACTAAAATATAAGTATGTTCCAAATAAGGAAAAAAAGGAGGCAAAAACATGAAAAAAAGGATTTTAGCAATTTTATCGTTACTTGTTGCGGTGACGTGCCTGTCCTTCGGGCTGGCGGGTTGCGGCGAGAGCAGCGGAAACGGCGGCAGCACAGGCGGCTCGCAGACCGAACAAGGCGGAACGGGCGGCTCCCAAGGAGAGGAGGGAGGCGAAACGTGCGCACACCAATTCACCGCAGACAACGTATGCAGCCTCTGCGGCGACAAGTGGGAGTTCACCGAGGGGCTCACCTATGAACTCGACGATGAAACGGACACCTACCACGTTTTGCACATCCAAAAGGAAAGCGGAGACGTCGTGGTTCCCTACGGCTATCAGGGGAAATTTGTAACGGCGGTGTACGGGTGGACAACGGAGGAAGTACAAGAAATGATGGAGGCGAGCATTGGTGGCCCGGACGCCATGGAACAGTTTTTTGTTTACTCGCTTACTGGCATCACGCTTCCGGATAGCGTAACCTCGATCGGGGATGATACCTTTATGTTTTGCCAAGGATTAAAAAGCGCAAACTTGGGGAAAGGATTGACTTCGATTGGCTATAGGGCATTTGGGTGTAGCGGGTTGACGAGCATTATTATTCCCGGCAGTGTTACTTCGATGGGGGAGGCCGCGTTCGGAGTTTGTAGGGAATTGACGAGCGTGACGATCGGTAGCGGCGTGACTTCGATTGGAGGTGCAACGTTTTCCACTTGCATTTCATTGACAAGCATTATTATTCCCGACGGCGTGACCTCGATTGGAGTTCAGGCGTTCATTGCTTGCAGCGGGTTGACGAGTATTGAGATTCCCGCCGGCGTGATCTCGATTGGGAGTGGCGCGTTCGATGATTGCAGCGAGTTGACGGATATTCAATTTAACGGTACGGTGGCGGCGTGGCAAGATATAGAAAAAATAGGCGATTGGGACAGAGGTGCCGGCGAATATACCGTGACCTGCTTGGACGGGACGGTGGACAAAGACGGCAACGTGACGTATTTTGAATAAAGAGGTGGAGATTTCTCCACGCGCTTCGCTTGGTCGAAATGACAAAAGTGCGGGCTCCGCTTGGTACTTCGTGCGCCGCTTCGCTTGGTCGAAATGACAATTTTTATGGCCGCCCCGCCGACACAGTCGGCGGGGCGGTTTTGTTGGGGGGCGTGATTTGTGTGGCGCGGGGCGACATGATGTGATTTGTAGCCCCACCCCCGTCCCTACGGGACACCCCCTCCCGCGGAGGGGGCGGCGAGAAAGGTGGGCGTGATTTTGTGCGACACCCCTTTTGACGCGCAAGGGCGGCGCGCCACTTTCCCCTCGAGGGGACAGCAAGGGGGCGGGCGGGGCATAAATACGTCACCTTGAGCGTAGTCGAAAGGTGTCCGCAGTATAATAAGGTCATCCTTCGACGGAGCTCAGGATGACGTGATTTTGTGCGCCATGACGGTAGACAGGCGCGGGGCGACATGACGTGATTATATGGCGGGGCGGGGGATTTAGGGAAGATTCACTCGGCTCCTGCGGAGCCTCGGAATGAGGAGGGGCGGAGACATTGCGGGGACGGGCGGGGGACAGAGCCCCACCCCCCTACCCCCCTCCCGAGAGGGGGCGGCAAGACGATATGATTACGTCATCCCGAGCGTAGTCGAGGGATGTCCGCATTATAATAAGGATATGTTTCGACACGCTCGCCGAAAGGACGTCGGCGGGCGGCTCAACATGACGTGATTGTGTGGCGGGAGACTGTCATTTCGACCAAGCCGCGTAAGCGGCGCATGGAGAAATCTTAAAATAAGGTAGAGATGTCTCGACTACGCTCGACATGACATTTTGTGTGGCGGGGCGGTAGACGGGCGAGAACCCCTTCAGTCACTTCGTGACAGCTCCCCCAAAGGGGGAGCCAAAAGGGGTTGCGTGCGGCGGAAATTTCTGCTATAATAAAAAAAGAGCCCCCTATATCATAAAAAAAGGAGAACCCCATGATCGATTTGACCTGTATCCGCAAGACCGATCCCGAACTCGCCGCCTCGATGGAGCGAGAACTTCAGCGTCAGCGCGGCAATTTAGAGCTCATCGCGAGCGAGAACATCGTCTCCCCGGCGGTCATGGCGGCGTTGGGCAGCCATCTCACCAACAAATATGCGGAGGGCTATCCCGGCCGTCGGTACTACGGCGGCTGCGCCTTTGTGGACGAGGCGGAAGAGCTCGCGCGCGGCCGCTTGAAGCAGCTGTTCGGCTGCGAGCATGCCAACGTTCAGCCGCACAGCGGCGCACAGGCGAATTTCGCCGTCTACATGGCGGCGGTCAAGCCGGGCGACACCGTCATGGGGATGGATCTTTCCCACGGCGGCCACCTGACGCACGGCTCGCCCGTCAACTTCTCCGGGCTCTACTACAACATCGTGCCCTACGGCGTCTCGCGGGAGACGGAGACCATCGACTATGGCGAAATGGCACGCATTGCGCGGGAATGCAAGCCCAAAATGATCATTGCGGGGGCGAGCGCCTATCCGCGCGTCATCGACTTTGCCCGCATCCGCGAGATCTGCGACGAAGTGGGGGCGTATATGTTCGTCGATATCGCCCACATTGCGGGGCTTGTGGCGGCGGGGCTGCACCCTTCCCCCGTGCCGTATGCCGACTTTGTGACGACGACCACGCACAAGACGCTGCGCGGCCCGCGCGGCGGGGCGATCATGTGCAGGGAAAAATATGCGAAAATGGTGGACAAAGCGGTGTTCCCGGGCACGCAGGGCGGACCGCTGATGCACGTCATCGCGGCAAAGGCCGTCGCCTTCAAGGAGGCGCTCTCGCCCGCCTTCCGCACATATCAAGTACATGTCGTTAAAAATGCGGCCGCCATGGCGCAGCGATTTGTTGAGAACGGCGTGCGGCTCGTTTCGGGCGGCACCGACAACCATCTGATGCTGCTCGACCTGCGCGGCGAGGACATTACGGGGAAGGAGCTCGAGGCCCTTCTCGACAGGGCGCACATCACGGCGAACAAGAACACCGTCCCGTTTGAGACGACGTCCCCGTTTGTGACGAGCGGCCTGCGCATCGGCACGCCCGCCATCACCTCCCGCGGCATGAGGGAAGGGGAAGCGCGCGAGATCGCCGACCTCGTCACCGACGTCATCCGCAGGCGAGAAGGGGCGATCGCCGCCGTCTCGGAGCGGGTTTCCGCCCTCTGCGAAAAATTCCCGCTCTATCGGGACGATATTCAATAATTTGCGATCCGCTTGTGCAACATTGCAAGAAAGCGGTTTTCGAGGCGAATGATGCAAAATCAGTCAAAATACAAAGTATTGCGCGGCGTAGGCGCAACGCTCCTTGCCGTGCTTTTGCTTGCCCTGTCGTTTGGGCTCGGGGTAATGTTCGGTTCGCCCATAAAAAATTGGCTTGCCGACACATTCGGGGCGAAAGATAAAGGTGGGGTTGACTTTTCCGAATTGACTTATGCCGCTCTTGGCGACAGCATTACAATGGGCGGGGTAGGCGGCGCTGTCGCCGAAGAGCCTTATTGCGTATGCGTGGGAAACATTTTGAATTTGAAGAGCGTTAAAAACTATGGCATGAGCGGCAGTACATTGTGTTCAAAAACGTCGTCTTACACTCACGGATATCAGCCCATGTGCGAACGCTACTCCGAAATGGGTGAAGCGGATATTGTTTCGCTCATGGGCGGCACAAACGATTTTACGCAGGGCGTTATCGGTACAATAGACGATACTGTCACGGATACGATTTACGGCGCGTTGAATGCACTTGCAAAGGGGTTGAAGGAAAAATATCCGAACGCATTTATTTTCTTTATGACCCCTCTTGAAAGCGTTTGGGGCACCGTCAGTAAACGCGCACAAATATGTCAGGCATATAAGGACGTTGGCGCAAAATACGACATCCCCGTATTGGACACAAATTCTTTATGTGATTTTTCGCTTGAATACAATTCGGTCGGTTACAGCGGGGACGGCGTTCACCCGTCGCAGGAGTTTTACAAAACCGTTCTCGCTCCCGTGGTCGCGGACTTCATAAGGGAAAACTATAAGCCCGCGGCGGAAGCGGCCTAAAACAAACCTGAAATGGGGGTTGGCGGCGGTTTTGTTGCTTGTGTTCTTAAATTTTCCGCAAAACGCTTGCAATTTTGCAGGCTGCGGATTATAATAGCGGTGCATGGGCGGAGTTCCCGCCGATGTACGACGTGGCGCGGAGGGGAGGAATTTTGTTTCACCCCACCCCCCTACCCCCCTCCCGAGGAGGGGGCAGAGAGGAAGGCTCTCATGGGGGGCGGAAAAGGAAGGTACCCACGGAAGGCGACCCAATTTGGCGAGACCTGTCGCCTTAATGTTCAAGCAAGGCAGAAAGGGCGCGGCCGAAACGTTACATGAAATCAAAAAACTAAAATCCTCGCATAATTTCTTTGACCTTGATATGCCGCCCGCAGGGCGTTGCAGAAAAAGAAATTTGCGAAAAAATATCTTTGGGGCGGAGTGAAATTCTCCACCGGCAGTAGAGTCTGCGAATCCCCCGCGGGGGACCGAACGGGTGAAATTCCCGTACCGACGGTATAGTCCGGATGAGAAAAGATCAGGCGCGCGCCCCGTTTTTTGGGGCGCGCGTCGGTATAGAGAGGTGTTTTTATGAAGGAACAGACAAGACAGGCATTCCGCGGCAGGTTTACGGCGACGCGCATCGCGTACATGTCGCTCTTCACGGCGCTCGCGTTCGCGGTCACGTTTTTGGAATTTTCCCTCTTCCCGGGCACGCCCGCAAACTTCCTGAAACTTGACTTCGCCAACGTGTTCTTCCTGATCGAGGGCTTCATCTTCGGCCCCGTCGAGGCCGTTATCTCCATCCTCGTCAAGGAGCTCCTGTGCCTTACCAAGACCTCCACGGGCGGCGTGGGGGAGCTCGCCAACTTCCTGATGTCCTCCGCCTACATCATCATCCCCGCCATTGCCTACCGCTTTAAGAAGGGCAGGGGCTGGGTGGCGCTCTACCTGCTGTGCGCGTGCGTTCTGCAGGTGGGTGCGAGCATGCTCGTCAACCGCTACATCAACTTCCCCGTGTTCGGCAAGTTTTTGGAGATGGACGGCGCGGCGCTCTTCGCCTCCCTCTGGGGCTTTGTCCTCGCGTTCAACGCCATCAAGAGCGTGCTCATCTCCCTCGTCGTGTTCATCGTCTACAAGCCGCTCTCGCGGCTCATCAAGGCGACAGCGGCCAAATTCGACAGGAAGCGCAAAAAGCCCGACGGGGCGCAGCAGCCCGCCTCCGCTTCCGCCTCCGCCTCTGAAGGCGGCGAACCCGCGGCCGCCGCTTCCGCCCCCGCCGCTTCCGCCGCACCCGCGCAAAAGAAATAAAAACCCGCGCGAATTTCTTGCAAAAAACGGCCATATGCGCTATAATATCGGCGTATGGCTGTTTTTCTTTCCCACAGCGAAGAGGAGACGGCGGCTTGGGCGAGGGAATACGCCCGCACGCTCCGCCCGGGCGACGTCGTCCTTTTGGAGGGCGAGATGGGCGCGGGCAAGACGGCGCTTGCCAAGGGCATTGCCGCGGGCCTCGGCATCCTGTGCGAGGTGACGAGCCCCACCTACGCCTACGTCAACGACTACGGCGGCAAGCTGTACCACTTCGACTGCTACCGCATCCCGTCCGAACAGTACGCGGAGTCCCTCGGGCTCGGCGAATATTTTGATATGGGCGGCGTTTGCCTCGTCGAATGGGGCGAAAATATCCGCGGGCTGCTCCCTTCGCGGGCGAAAAAAGTTGTCATCGAAAAGCGCGGCGAAACGCTGCGGGAGATCAGATTTTGAACTATCTTGCTATCGATACGAGCGCGGCTTCCCTGACCGTGATCGCAAAAAACGGCGAAACGCTGTGCGTTTCCGTTCTTCCGGACGGGGCGGCGCAGCATTCCGTGCGGCTCATGCCCGAGATCGACGCGGCGCTTTCCCGCGCCCGCCTCTTGCTGCGCGATTGCGATTTTATCGCCTGCACGGTGGGGCCGGGGTCGTTTACGGGCATCCGCATCGGCATTTCCGCCGTCAAGGGGCTTTGCCTCGCCGCGGAGAAGCCCGCCCTTGCCGTCACCTCGTTCGACGTTCTGGCATACGCTGAAGGGGGCGGAAGGCGGCTCGCGCTCGTAGACGCCGGCAACGGTTTTTTCTACGCCTGCGGCTATAACTGTGAAAACGCTGTCGATTTTGCGCCCGCACGCATCCCGGGCGAGGAGGTCTCCGCGCTGCTTCGCGGGGGCTATACCGCCGTCACCGAGGCGGACAGGGGCAGGGGGCTTGCGGCCGCCGTCGAGGCAAAGTTCCGCGAAGCCGCGCCCGCGGACGCGCTCAAGGCGCTCTATCTTCGCAAGAGCGCAGCGGAGGAGGGGAGATGAACGGAAGATTTTGGACGATCGCCGACCTCGACCAGATCGCGCGCATCGAGGCGGAGTGCTTCTCCGACCCGTGGAACAGGCGCATGCTGGCGGAAGCCTTTCTCTCCGACCGCTTTTTCGGCGTTCTGCTCGAGGAAAACGGCGTTGTCACCGCGTACGGCGGGGCTGCCATGGCGGGCGACGACGCGGAGATCGAGCTGATCGCGACGTCGGAGATGTACAGAAGATGCGGCAGGGGCGGAAAGGTACTCGCCGATCTCTTGGAGGAGGCCGTCCGCCGCGGCGCAAAACGGGCGTTTTTGGAGGTGCGCGTCTCCAATGCGGCGGCGCAGCTGCTCTATCTCAAGAGCGGGTTCAGGGGGCTGTACGCCCGTTCCCGCTACTATCCCGACGGGGAGGACGCGATCGTCATGGTGAAAACGCTTTGACGCTTTCCTACATCCGCGAAGGAGAGGGGCGCGATCTCGTGCTTCTGCACGGGTATCTCGCCTCCAAGGAGAGTTTTTATCCGCAGATCGGCTATTTTTCCAAGCATTTCCGCGTGACGGCCCCCGATTTTCCGGGCATGGGGCAGGCGGAAGCGCTCCCCGCGGCGTGGTCGGTCGGCGACTATGCCGATTGGACGGCGGACGCGCTCGAGGCGCTCGGCGTGCGGGACGCGTTCGTCATCGCCCACTCCTTCGGGGGGAGGGTGGCGGTGAAGCTGCTCTCCCGCGGGTACCCCTTCCGCGGCGCCGTTCTTACGGGCTGCGCGGGCATCGTTCCCAAGCGCGGGTTGGGCTACCGCCTCCGCGTGAAGGCCTACAAACTGATAAAACGCTGCGCGCCCCGCTATGCGGATGCGCATTTCGGCAGCGCGGAATACAGAACGCTTTCCCCCGTCATGCGGGAGAGCTTCAAAAAGATCGTCAACGAGGATCTGCGCGCGGACGCGGCAAAGATCGACTGCCCCGTGCTCTTCGTCAACGGCGCAAGGGACGCCGAGACGCCGCCCGCCTCGGCGGAGATCTACGTCTCCTGCGTCAAGGGCAGCAAACTCCGCATCATGGAGAACTGCGGGCACTTCGCGCATCTCGACGATCCGTTCACCTTCGATCTTGTCGCAGAGGAGTTTTTCGGCAATGTTTAGTTTGGGAGAAATTATCGCGATCATATGCGGCGCGGCGGTATTCGGCGGGCTGCTTTCCGCCGCTTCCCTGCGCATGGCGGGCATTCTGCAACAGGAGGGGTACGCGAGTCTCAACCTGCTCAAGTGGTACTTCTACCGCGGAAACATGCACCACCGCCGCACGGCGCTTCTGGCGCTCATCCTCGCGCTGACGACGGCGCTCTTCAACGTCTGTTTTTCCTTCTTGGGGTACGATTACGCCAACCTTATCTCGCTTTTGCCCCTCTTCGGGACGTTCGCGCTCTACTTCGTCGCCGAGAAGAAGTACAGCCTGAAGGTGCCGCTGAAGTACACCACGCGCGCCATCCGTCTCATCGTTGCGCATACCGTCGTCGTCATCACGGTGTGCGTGCTCTTCTCCTTCGGGCTGGCGTCCATCGCCCACATCGCCGACCAGACGTGGATCAAACTGCTGCGGTTTGTTCCGCTCACCGCCATGCCGCTGCTGCTGCCGCTCACGCTGGCGTTCTCCAACGCCGCCATGAAGGCGTACGAAATTCCCCATCTCAACGGCTATATCCGCCGCGCCACGCGTGCCCTCGCGGGCAGCCCGTGCGTCAAGGTGGGCATCACGGGCAGCTTCGGAAAGACGAGCGTCAAGCGCATCTCCGAACACATCCTTTCGACCAAATACAGGGTGCTTGCAACGCCCTCCTCGTACAATACGCCCGTCGGCATCGCGAAGTGCGTGGGCGAAACGCCCCCCGAGTGCGATATCTTCCTCGCCGAAATGGGCGCCCGCCGCGTGGGCGAGATCGCCGAGCTCTGCCGCATGGTACGGCCGACGGTCGGCGTCGTGACGGGCGTTTGCGCCCAGCATGTGGAGACGTTCGGCTCCCTCGAAAATATCTATTACGAGAAGGGCGAGCTCGCACGCCGCGCTTCCCGCGTCATCTTGGGGGAGACGGTTCGCGCCATGCGGCAGGACGCCCTGCACGAGGGCAGGGATTTCGCCGCGGCGGACGTCGCTCTCGCCGCGGACGGCACGGAATTTACGCTGCGGGTGGGGGAGAACAGCGCGCGGGTGCGCACCGCCATGCTCGGCCGCCACGCCGCGGAGGACGTCGCCCTCGCCGCCGCGCTGTGCGTGGAGCTCGGTATGACGTTTGAAGAAGTCGTAGCCGCCATTCCCACGGTGCAGCCCGTGGAGCACCGCCTGCAGCTTTTGGAGGCGAACGGCGTGCACGTGCTCGACGACGCCTACAACTCCAACGTGCTCGGCGCCAAGGACGCCGTGGAGACGTTAAAGCTGTTCCCCGGGAAGAAGTTCGTCGTCACGCCCGGGCTCGTGGAGCTCGGCGAGATCGAGGAGGAGACCAACACCGAGATCGGCGCCTCCTTCGTCGGGCTCGACCGCGTGGTGCTCGTGGGCGAATCGCGGGTGCTGGCGCTGCGCACGGGGTACCTTTCGGCGGGAGGGGAGGAGGAAAAGGTCGTCGTCCTGCCCACGCTCCACAAGGCGGAAGAGCTGCTCGCGGCGGAATTGCAGGCGGGCGACGCCGTGCTCTTTCTCAACGATCTGCCCGATAAATATCACGCATAGCCGCAAAACAGGCACCGCAAATACGCCCTCCGCATACGATGAATGCGGAGGTGTTTTTTATGTCGCAGACCACGGTCGCCGTCTTTTTCGGCGGCAACTCCAACGAACACGAGATCTCCGTCATCACGGGGATGCTCGCCGTCAACCTGCTCCGCGCCGCGGGGTATGCGGTCGTGCCCGTATTTTTGCCCCGCACGGGCGGCATGATGTCGTCCGACCGCATGCGCTCCGTCGGAGACTTCCGCACCGCCCCCGATTTCCCCTATGTCCGCCTCGAAAACGGTGGGCTTGTCCGCGAAAAGGGCAGAAAACGGGCGCAAAAGATCGACGTCGCGCTCAACTGCTGCCACGGCGGAATGGGGGAGGACGGCACCCTCTCCGCGCTCCTACGCTACCACGGCGTGCGTACCGCCTCGCCCGAGGCGCCCGTCTCCGCCGTGTTCATGAACAAGCGGCTCTCCAAGCTCGCCGCGCGCGGCATGGGGCTGCCCGTTCTGCCCGCCCTCTGCGTGCGGGAGGGGACGTGGAAGCACGAAAAGGACAAAACGCTGCGGGATATCGAGGCATTCGGCTACCCCGTCGTCGTAAAACCCTGCCGCCTCGGCTCGAGCATCGGCATCTCCGTCGCACGGGACGCCGCAGGGCTGGAAAGGGCGCTTGCGCTCGCCTTCCGCCTCGACGACGACGCCCTCGTCGAACGCTATCTCGAGGGCAAGCGGGACGTCAACTGCGCCGCCTTTTGCACGGACGGGGCGTGCCGCCTTTCCCCCTTGGAGGAGGTCTTTTCGGGGGCGGACGTGCTGACCTTCGCCGAAAAATACGAGGGAGAGGGGAAAAGGACTTCGGTGATGCCCGCGGAATTGCCCGCGCCCGTGGCGGACAAAATCCGCGAAATCATGCAAACGCTGTGCGAAAACTTCGATGTGCGCGGCGTTGTCCGCGGCGATTTTCTCGTCTCGGGGGAGGAGGTGTACTTCAACGAGCTCAACACGGTGCCGGGCTCGCTCGCCTGCTACCTCTTCGGCGACACGCTCACGGAGAACAAGCGGTTTTTGACTGCGCTTGTGGAGGAAGCGCTGCACGCGCCGCGGCGGGAGAAGGAGGTGCTTGTTTCGGGCATTCTGAACGGCGCCGTTTTCACCCGCGGCAAAGCCCCCAAACGCCCGTAGGGGGGTAATGCAGCCACGGCATATAAATACGTCATGTTGAGCAGAAGCCCTGCCGACACAATCGGTAGGGCTTCGTTGTCGAAACATGACCTTATTATAATGCGGACATCCTTCGACGGAGCTCAGGATGACGTGATTATACTGCGTGGGCGGGGTTACAGGCGCGCGGGGAGAATAAGGGAAGATTCACTCGGCTCCTGCGGAGCCTCGGAATGAGGAGGGTGGGCGGTGCCCCACCCCCCTACCCCCCTCCCGAGGAGGGGGCAAGGGGCGGGCGGGGGGGATAAGGGTGGAGGCGGGGGACGGGCAAAATGGGGGGATGGGGTGGGGTTATTCGGTGTAGGAGCTTGCGGGAATGCTGTGTCCGCCAAGGGAGTAGGAACGTTCTTCGGTTTTCTTATATTTTCCGCTTTGAACTTCGGAAATGAGATGATTGTCGCTCTGTATTCGCACCCCGATTTCTATGATACCTGTGCTTGTGACTTGCAATACCGAAGTGCCTCTAACGGAACCGAGCGTTTGATCGATGCCATCCGCAAAAGAAGCAATATAATACTCTGCGCCGTCCTCGTTGAGTCCTTCGGCTGCGAATACCGCCTCTGAAAGCCCGGGGTATTTGGTTTGGCTTTCTACATTATAATTAAATTGGACTTCTTTAACATACGTTGCGGCGGTGGCGGCGGTGGCTTTGCCAAAAATTTCTACAATATTTAGATTTGTCAATTCGTTGATTGAGATGGGCGCATTCGGACTTATAGATACCACAAAGACGACTCGGTTATCATATTTCCCCAGGTAGTTTATTTTTGTGATATTGCCGCCTTCGTCTACTACAAAATCCCACTTTGTTTCGGAGAATTTTTTCTTATCAAAATTATTTATTTTATTCGGAAAAACTTTCGCTACCATATACTCATACGCGCCTTTCAGACCCTCGTTGACCTTGTCGGCATAATTGTTGAGCAAGTTGTCGATCGTGCCCACCTTTACGGGCGTGGGGTCGGGCGTGGGGTCGGGCGTTTGGGTCGGCGTGAACTCCATTTCGTACTCCGTGCGGTAGACGGGCTCCCCGTTAAGTTGGTAGCGTTGATCGCTGACGTTATCGTTATATCTTATTTCGCGGAATTTTTGGTCATCCCGCATATACTCTACGAGGTTCTCGTCTGAGAGGTTCTCGTTTGTATCCGCAGTATCGGTATAAATTCGAAAGGAGTTCACATGGAACGTGCCCTCTTTTTCAGTGAGCACATAATAGGTGCGAACGGGCTCCCCGTATTCGATCACGTCGGTTGCTTCGCCGAGGAAGGCGTGGGCTTGGGGATCAAGCGAGGTTCTCAGCTTGCACATTCTGTAATAGATCGCCTCCGTCAGCGCGGCTTTTTCGGCATACACCCTGGCGTCGAAGTCAAAGCTCATCACCGTCTGCAGGGTGACAGAGGGGACTTCCGCCTCGCCGCTTATCACATCGCGGAAGGCGACGGGCTCCGCAAGGGTGACGGTGGCGACGTCGTACTTGCGCGCGGTGCCCTCCGCCTTGTAGATGTAGGCGCAGGAGATTTGGTCGAATTGGGTCGCGTCCTCTTCGGCGACAAAGTTTACCGCCGCGGCGAGGACGTCCTGATGGGGAAGTTGGGGAAGGACGCGCTCGGTGAAGAAGCCCTCGCCCGTGGGCTTGTAGGTGTAGTTCGAGAGAAATTCCGAAAAGGTGACGGGCGGCTCTTCGGGAGGCGTCGTTTCGCCGCCCTCGCCTTCGCCCTCGCCCTCGCCTTCACCTTCGCCTTCACCCTCGGAGCCTTGGGAACCTTGGGAACCTTGGGAGCCTTGGGAACCGCTGCCGCCGCCGAAGCCGAAGCTCTCTCCGCAGGCCGCCAGGCCGAAGCACAGGCACAGGGCCGCGATAAGCGCCAACAAAACCGTCAGAAATTTGTGTTTCATGTTGTTTTTCCTCCACATGTTTTCATATTTGCGGGCAAAAAATAAGGGCATTCCAATGAAGGAACGCCCGCATTGAGTATCCCGTCATTGTTGCCGCACAATTATTTTCGCACATGGAAAAGAGGATACACCGAATGCCGGTATAGCCATGCACGAAAATTTATAAAATTGTGCGGCACAATCAGTATAACACCCCCGCGAAAAATTTGCAAGAATTTGCGTGAATTTTATCCGCACCTTTTGCCCCCCCGCTTTTGGGCGGGGGAGACGGGGAGGGCGGGGCGTCCTATAATGCAGCCACGGCATTACAAATGCGTCATGTTGAGCAGAAGCCCTGCCGACACAATCGGCAGGGCTTCGTCGTCGAAACATGACCTTATTATAATGCGGACATCCTTCGACAGAGCTCAGGATGACGTGATTATGTGACACCCCTTCAGTCTCGGCTAAGGCCTCGACAGCTCCCCCTCGAGGGGGAGCCAAGACGGGGGCAGGATGACGTGATTATACTGCGCGGGCGGGGTACAGGCGCGCGGGTATGGGTGTCATTTCGAGCGAAGCGAAGCGGAGTCGAGAAATCTCAAAATAAGGTAGAGATGTCTACTTCGCCCCCTGTGGGGCTTGTGCCGCCCTTCGACGACATAATGTGTGCGGGCGGGGCGACGGAGCTCGACATGACAAATATATGGCGGGGCGGGGGATAAGGGAAGATTCACTCGGCTCCTGCGGAGCCTCGGAATGAGGAGGACGGGCGGTGCCCCACCCCCGTCCCTGCGGGCCCGCCCCCTCCCGAGGAGGGGGCGGGCGGGATGACGTGATTGTGTGACACCCCTTCAGTCTCGGCGGAGCCTCGACAGCTCCCCCTCGAGGGGGAGCCAAGACAGGAGCGCGGGGCAGGGTGCCGAGGGGCGGTTCGCAGAATAAGGGGGGATCTTCAACAAAAGTCGTAATGAAAAATCAGCGTCTGTTGCGGGAGAAGGAGAGCACCACGAGCAGCATCCGCAAAAAGTACACGAGCGAGATGAGCAGCGACGCAACGTACGTCATCGCCGCCGCGTTGAGCACCTTTTTCGCCCCGGGCAGCTCTTCCTCGGTCAAAATGCCGTCCTCGAGCAGCATCTTTTTCGCCCGTCTCGAGGCGTTAAATTCCACGGGCAGCGTCACGAGCATAAAAATTGTGGAGAGGGAATACAGGCCGATGCCCACATACATGACGTACTGCCCCACGGGAACATCGAGCGTCAGCCACAGCAGGTCGATCAGAATGCCGACGAGAATGACGGGCAGCGCTAGCCGCGAGCCGATGTTGGCGATGGGGACGAGCACGTTTCTTATTTTATAGGGAACGTACCCCCTTTTGTTCTGCATGACGTGCCCGACCTCGTGTGCGGCGACGGCTACGGCGGCGACGGAGGCCGAACCGTAGGTGCTCACCGAGAGATTGACGAGGTTCTTGGCGGGGTTGTAGTGGTCGGAGAGCCGCCCGTTCACCCTGCCGACGGAGATATCGTGCACGCCGCGGCTTTTCATCAGGCGCACGGCGGTATCGTAGCCCGTCATCGAAGAGCGGTTGGGCACCCTGTCGTAATTGGCGAACGTGGTGTTGACCTTCGCCGACGCATAGGCGGAGAGCGCAAGGAAGGGGATGAGTATAAGTAAAAATAAAAAATAAGAATACATTTCGTTCCTCTTCTATATATTACCCGAATTTTGCCGAAATGAAATCAAAAACGGAAAATTTCACAATTCAGAAGAAAAACAGCTCCTCGAATTTTTTGCCGAGCGCAACGGCGAGCACGAGCGCAAGTTTGGCGGTGGGGCAGTATTGCCCCGTCTCGATGGAGCTTATCGTGTTGCGGGAAACGCCAACGCGCGCGGCGAGTTCCCCCTGCGATAGGTTTTTTTCCGCCCGTGCCTCCTTCAGGCGGTTTTTCAGAACAAGTTTTTCGTCCATTTCAGATGCTCACCCCGCACAGCTCCAAGATCCAGAGCACCCAATATATCGCCGCACCCAACGTGATGAGCGCGGCGCACACGGCGGAGACGACGCGCACTTTCCGCCTGCATACGCACGCCTGCGCGATGTTCTGCGCCGCTATGCCCGTAAAGAGGATCGCCATGAGCCCCGTGGGCACCGTGCCGCTTACAAACGTCGTCACGAGCATGACGATGACGCAGGCGAGCGTCGTCGCAAGGAACCCCGCATAATTTCCCCACAGCATTCTGCCGCGCTGACGCTCGTCGCCGAGTTTCTCGTTCTCCTTTTTCGCCCGTGCCAAAATTTCCTCGGCCGTGAGTGTTTCGTTTTCTTCGGTTTGATGATTTTCTTCCATATTTCCACCTTGCCAAGTTTGCTTTGCACCCGTATTGTAGCACTGCCAAGTTTGCTTGTCAAGCGGGGGCAAAAAATTTGTTGAAATCGGTTGCCTTTTTCAGAAAAAGATGCTAAAATAATGGTACAAAGTGAGTTGCACAGACATGCGTGCGTAAGTCCAACTGATTGGGCTTGCGCTTTTTTTATGAGGTAAAAATGGAAAATTGCAAACAGAACAAGATGGCAACGGCGCCCATGCGGGGGCTGATTTGGAAAATGGGTCTGCCCATGATTATTTCCATGATTTTACAGTCGGTGTACAATATCGTCGATACCGCTTTCGTGATCAATATGGGCGAGGACGGGATCGCGGGCAATCTCGCGCTGACGTATGCCTTTCCGATCCAGCTTTTGATCATTGCCATCGGCGTTGGAACGGGCGTCGGCATCAATGCGCTTTTGAGCAGACAGCTCGGAGAAAAGGACGATGACGGCGTTCAAAAGACAGTCGGGAACGGCATTTTTATCGGCGTTTGTATTTACGTTATCTTCTTGCTGTTCGGAATTTTCGGGTGCAATTGGTTTATCTCGATGCAGGCGGGCGGCAACGGAAAAGCCGCCGAAATGGGCGCAGAGTATCTCAAAATCTGTTGCCTTCTCTCCTTCGGCTCCATCGGTTTTACAATCTACGAACGCTTTTTGCAGGCGACGGGAAAGACGCTCTTCTCCACGATCGCACAGGTATCGGGGGCGGCGGCGAATATCCTTTTGGACTATGTTTTCATCTATCCCTGCGGCATGGGGATAGCGGGAGCCGCTTGGGCAACCGTCATCGGGCAAATTCTTTCCTTGCTCGTGGCAATGATTTTGCACTACTGCGCAAACAGGGAAGTCAAAAACAGCCTAAAGGCGTTAAAGCCGAGCGCTTCCACGATCGTTGCCATCTATAAAGTCGGCATTTCCGCGGCGCTCATGCAGGGCTTGCTTTCGGTTATGATGCTTGGCATGACAAAGATTTTGGGGACGGTTCAAGTGACAGAAACGGCGGAACTTCTGCAGGGCAGCTTCGGAATTTACTATAAGATCATGCAGTTTGCTCTGTTTGCGGCGTTCGGCCTATCCAATACCATCATTTCCGTCCTATCGTTCAATTACGGGATGCAGGAAAGGGAGCGCGTAAAAGCGTGTATCAAATGCGGAATTATAGATAGCGCGATCGTTGTGTTTGCGATCACCGTATTGTTCGAAAGTTTGGCGGGGCCGCTTGCAAAGCTGTTTGCGATCGCAGGCGGTGCGGGCGGCGATGAAATTCAGGCAGTCGTTGTGAAGGCTGTCCGCATTGCAAGCATCGGCTATGTCTTTATGGCTGTGAGCGTTGCCATTCAGGGAGTGTTACAGGCATTCCGATACGCCCTTCTTCCGCTTGTCATCTCCTTTTTGCGGCTGTGTTTGCTTGTTTTTCCCATCGCCTATTGCTTTACGCTTTCAAGCGATGTTTTAAGCACGGTGTGGTGGACTTTCCCGATCGTGGAAGCCGTAACTGCGGCGATCTCCTTTGCCTTCCTGCGCGTTGCGTACTGCAAAAAAGTAAAACCCATGATAACGCGTTAGATTTTGCGGCTTGGCCGTTCTTCCCCCCAAAAGTCTTTTTGCAAGGGCAAAACTCTTGCAAATTTTTTTTGCAAATGTTATACTCTTGGCATGGCAAAGAACGGATTTACCGACAAGGTGAAAATTACGGTCAAGGCGGGCAACGGCGGCGACGGCATGAATTCCTTCAAGGCGTACAAGGGCAAACCCGCGTGCGGGCCCGACGGCGGCGACGGCGGCAACGGCGGCTCCGTCTTTTTCGTCGGCGATAAAGACATGCACGATCTCCTGTCCTTCCGCTATACCGCGAAATATTTTGCGGGGAACGGCGAGCGGGGCGGCACCAACCAGTGCTTCGGCAAGAGCGGCGAGGACTTGTATGTGAAGGTGCCGTGCGGAACGCTCGTGCGCGACTTCGAGAGCGGAAAAATTTTGTGCGACGTCTACGAGGACGGCGAGACGGTGAAGATCGTCACGGGCGGCCGCGGCGGAAAGGGCAACACGCGCTTCACAACGGCGCGCCGCCACGCCCCCAATTTCGCCCAAAAAGGGGTGATAACCAAACCCCATGTGCTCATTTTGGAGATGAAAGTCATTGCGGACGTCGGGCTTGTCGGTTTTCCCAATGTGGGCAAGAGCACGCTGCTTTCCAAGGTCTCGGCGGCCAAGCCCAAGATCGCCGACTACCACTTTACGACGCTTTCCCCCAACTTGGGCGTGGCGAAATATTACGACGACAGCTTTATCGTCGCCGATATCCCCGGGCTCATCGAGGGCGCCTCGGAGGGCGCGGGGCTGGGGCACGACTTTTTGCGCCACATCGACCGCACGCGCATGATCTGCCACGTCGTGGACATTTCAGGCATGGAGGGCCGCGACCCGCTGGAGGACTTCGAGATCATCAACGCCGAGCTGAAAAATTATTCGGAGACGCTTTCGGCGCTCCCGCAGATCGTCGCTCTCAACAAGACGGACGTGCCCGGCGCGGAGCAAAATATTGCCCGTTTCCGTAAGAAATTCGGCAAACGCTGTGAGATTTACGAGATTTCCGCCGTGCGCGGGGAGGGGACGAAGGAGCTGCTTCGCGCCATCGACGAGAAGCTGAAAACGCTGCCGCCCGCCGAGCGCATCCCCGCCGACGAATTTGTGCTCGAGGAGGGCGAGAGCCTCGACTTCGAGATCTTCGTCGACGAAAACGGCGCGTACGTCGTCGTGGGCGGGCTCGTCGATATGCTGTGCCGCAACGTCGTTTTGAACAATCCCGACAGCATGAATTACTTCCAGCGCGTTTTGAAGCTGCGGGGGGTGTTCAAGGCGTTGGAGGCCGCCGGCTGCAAGCCCGACGATACCGTCGTTGTCGGCGACGTGGAATTTACCTATATTTAAGGAGGAAAACATGCTTACATCCAAACAGAGGGCGAATTTGAAGTCGATGGCGAGCACCATGAAGCCCATTATGCAGGTGGGCAAGGAGGGGATCGGCGAGAACCTTGTAAACGCGCTTTCGGACGCGTTGGAAGCGCGCGAGCTCGTCAAGATCACACTGCTGCCTGCGTCGGGCGACGACGGCGAAAATGTTGCCGTCAATCTTGCGGAACTGCTCGGCGCCGAGCTCGTTGCCGTCATCGGAAGAAAGGCGATTTTGTACCGCCGTTCCTCCAAGAAGGACTTCAAGCACATCGAATTTTGACCGCATTGCCGCGAAATTATTGCGCCCCACCCCCCTACCCCCCTCCCGAGAGGGGGCAGGTACACAAAATGTCATGTCACCCCGCCCGAGAGGGGGCAGGTACACAAAATGTCATGTCGCGCCCGCCCGAGAGGGGGCAGGAGGCTCCGGGCTCTGCCCGTCCTCCTCATTCCGAGGGCGTAGCCCGAGTGAATCTTCCCTTAAACCACCGCCCCCCCGCATACAAAATGTCATGTCGAGCTCCGTCGAGACATCTCTACCTTATTATGAGATTTCTCGACTCCGCTTCGCTCCGCTCGAAATGACACCACCCGCCCCATACAATTACGTCATGTTGCCCCGTGCGCACCATTCGTCTACTAAGCGCGGCACGAGCCCCACAAGGGGCGAAGTAGCGTAGTCGAAACATGACCTTATTTTTATAATGCGGACATCCTTCGACACGCCGCAAGGGCAGCGGCGGCTACTTCGTCGCTACGCTCCTCGTGCCGCGCTTCGACGGCATAATATGTGCGCGCGGGGCAGG
>CANRFD010000014.1 GCA_947629845.1 uncultured Clostridia bacterium | reverse complement strand
GCCCACGCCCACGGCGACGACGAAGATGAGCAGCCAGTTGCCGAGCGGCGTCTTATCCGCAATGGCGCTCACCTGCTTGGCGAGGATCTGCAGGTCGGGCTCGGCGACCGTCACGATGATGCCGATGATGAAGGAAAGCAGCGCGATGAGCCAAATTTTGCGGGATTTGGTCATGGCCGAACCGATGCGCTCGCCGATCACGAGCATGGACATATCGGCGCCCTGCGTAAAGCAGCCCATTCCGAAGATGAGCAAAAACACGCCTATGAAAAAGAGCACAAAAATTCCCGTGTCGAGCGGCGTAAAGGTGAGCGCAAGCACGAGGATGATGAGCGCGATGGGCAAAATGGATGTGAGCGACTCGACGATCTTGTCGCGCAACGCCTTCGTCATCATTCGCGTTTCCTCCTGTCGTATAATTCTATGTCCGCAATTTATTTCATGTACTTTCGCTCGATCGCGGAAATTTTATCGATCCGTCTCTGATGCTTCTCCATGCGGGAGAACTCCGTCGTAAGGAAGGTCTCCACGATGTCGACGGCGAGGTTGGCGCCCACGATCCCGCCGCCGAGGGCGAGCACGTTTGCGTCGTTGTGTTCGCGGGTGAGCCGCGCACACGTCGCGTCGGTACAGAGGGCGCAGCGGATGCCGGGAACTTTATTTGCGGCGATGGAGATGCCGATGCCCGTCGTGCAGACGAAGATCCCCCTCTCGCATTCGCCTGCCGCCACCGCTTCGGCGGCGCGGAGCGCGAAATCGGGATAGTCGCACGAATTTTCCGTCGTCGTGCCGAAATCCACCGCCTCGTAGCCCTTATTCTTGAGATAGTTTGCAATGATGTTTTTCAAAGTGAGCCCGCCGTGGTCGCAGGCAAGCGCGATCTTCATATTCTCTTCCTCCCTTTAATTGGTCGTATTTTGGTTTTCTTCGAGGCGCAACCCCGCGATCAGCTGCGGCAGGCACGCCCTGATGGCCTCGAGCGTGCGGCGGTACACCTCGATCTTTTGGCCGTAGGGATCGGGGATCTCCACGCCGCACAGTTCGTAAAAGCTCGTCACGTTGGGTTTTCCGCCGAAGGAGACGCGCTGCGCTTCCGTCATGCAGACGACGGCATAGGCCTCCTCCACCATCTTTGGCGTGAGCTGGCGGGAGTTGAACGTCTCCGAGAACGGGATCTTGGCCTCGGTGAGCGCCTGCGCGCTGTTCACGGACATCGCGCTCCCGAGCTGCGCCTGCAGCCCCGCCGACTGCACGGAAAACCAACGGATCTTCCGCTTTTTCAGCTCCTGCTTCATGGCTGCCTCCGCCATGGGCGAACGACAGGTATTTCCCGTACATACAAAAATGATCTTCTTATGTTTCATGGTTTTCACCGAAGGCGCGAAGCAATCTGTTCATCACGCCCGCCATTACGCCGCCCCGCTCCTTGGGCTCGATGCCGATGAGCAAGGTCGCCGTCTTTTCCGCCTTGCGGAGAAGGGCATACAGCCGCCGCGCCATTTCCTCCCCCGTGCCGCCGAGGTCGAGGCTCTCCCTCCCCCCGAGTGCGGGCATTTCCCCGCTTCCGCACAGGATACAGGGCGCGCCGCCCCGCCCCTTTTCACCGTCGTAGAGCGCGTTCGCCTCGTCCGCGCTGCGGCAATACGCCGTTGCACAGCGCGGCGAATAGTGCCTGTACGCCATGCCCGGGCTCTTGGGCTTTTCGCCCTCCCTGCGGAGGTACACGCCGCAATCGCCCGCAACGGACGCCACCATCTCCCGCGTCACGAGTCCCTCGCGCAGAATTTGGGGAACCTCTCCCGTGCAGTCCAAAACGGTGCTCTCGATGCCGCCCGCGCACGCCCCGCCGTCGAGGATGAGCGGAATTTTCCCGTTGAAATCGTCAAAGACGTGCCTTGCGGTGACGGGAGAGACGTGTTTGGAGAGGTTCGCGCTCGGCGCGGCGATGGGCAGGTTCACTTCCCGCAAAAATTCCTGCGCGGTGGGCGACGACGGCACGCGGATGGCGAGCGTATTCAGCCCGCAGGAGACGTACTTGGAGACCTTCCCCGTCGAGGGGTACACCATGGTGAGCGGCCCCGGCAAAAACGCCCTGCGCAGAACCGCCGCATAGGGCGGCTCCCCGTCGATCAGGGGGGAAATATCGTAATCCCTGTGCACGTGCACGATGAGCGGATTGTCGGCAGGCCTCCCCTTGAGCGCAAAAATTTTGAGCACCGCTTCGTCGGAGAAGGCGTTTGCGCCCAGCCCGTACACCGTCTCGGTGTGGAAGGCGACGACCTCCCCCGCTTCGATGTATTCTTTTGCGCGCGAAAGCCACCCGCGCGAGCGCCCGATGATCTGCGTCTCCATCGTCAGTCAAGCGGTATCCCGCCCTCGTCATCCTGCGGCGGGAAGGCCTCCTCCGCCGTGGGATTTTCGTTGTCCGGCGCCCGTCTGCGGTACTGCGGCTCCTCCTGCGGCTGCCCCTGCGCGTCCACGTCGATGAATTTTGTCTGCTCGCCGAGGAAGCGGAGCTGGATCCTGCCCGTCGAGCCGTTTCTGTGCTTGGCGATGACGAGCTCCGCCGCCCCCTTCACGATGTTGCCCTTCGCGAGCTCCTCGGCGGTCGCCCCGACGTCGGGGCGGTTGATGAACATGACGATGTCGGCGTCCTGCTCGATGGCGCCCGATTCGCGGAGGTCGGAAAGCTGCGCCTCCTTCGTCTGGATGCGGCGAAGCTGCGAAAGCGCGATCACGGGCACGTCGAGCTCCTTTGCCATGATCTTGAGCTCGCGCGTGATGTTCGCGATCTCGAGCGTACGGTTGAGCTCCCCCTTGCGGGACGTCTCGTCCCCGCCCATCAGCTGGATATAGTCGACCATGATAAGGTCGAGCCTCCCTTCGCGTGTGGCGAGACGGCGGCACTTGGAGAGGATCTCCGTCGGCGCGATGCGCGAACTGTCGTCGATATAAATTTTGCTCTTTTGCAGCGTGTCGCTCGCCCGCATGAGATTTTTCCACTCCTGCTGGTTGAGCTTTCCCGCAAGCGCCTTCTCCATGCTGACGTCGGCATAGGCGCAGAGCAGCCTCTGCACGATCTGGATGCGCGGCATCTCGAGGGAGAACACCGCCGCCACCCGCGGCTTGTTGAGGCAAGCGTTCTGCACGATGTTCATGGCGAAGGACGTCTTGCCCATGCCGGGGCGCGCCGCGATGATGATAAGATCGGACTTCTGCAGGCCGTTGGTGATGCGGTCGAGCTGCTTGAACCCCGTCTCGACGCCGCGGTAGGAATTGGGATCGTTCTGCAAATTCTCGAACTTGTGCAGAACGTCCTGTATCGCCGCGCCGTCCTCGAGCCCCGCAAGCGAGCTCGTCTCCTGCTTGCGCGAGACGTCGTACACGAGTTTTTCGGCATAGGACGTGGCTTCGCGCTCGTCAAGGCTCTTCATGCTGTTCTCGATGATGTCCCTCGCCGCGCGGATGAGCGTGCGGTTGACGCTGTCCCGCCGCACGATCTCGAGGTACTCCATATAGTTGGCAGCCGAGGGCGCGAGCTGGGAAAGGTCGGTGAGATATTGCAGCCCTCCCGCCCGTTCGAGCTTTCCGTCCCGCTCCAGCCTGTCGGTGAGCGTAACGAGGTCGACGGGCTTTCTGCTCCCGTAGACCGCCTTCATCGCCATAAAAATTTCGCGGTGCGACTCCTGATAGAAATCCTCCGCCGTGAGCGCGTCCAAAACGTCGGGCTGGATCTCCTCGTCCATGAGAATACAGCCCAAAAGCGCGGCCTCTGCGTCTAAATTGTGCGGCATCTGATTGGTTGCCATACTTTATCCTCTGTTTTTACTGATTTTTTCAAATTCGTCGAGCGTCTCCGCGAACTCCTTCATCGCGGCGGCAAAGGTCTCCTCTTTGGTGAGATCGGCGCCCGCGAGCTTCAAAAGGGACACGGGGTCGGTAGAACATCCGCCCGAAAGGAAGCGGAAATAGTCCTTTACGGCGGGCTCGCCCTCCTGCAGGATGCGGTTGGCGATGCAGATCGCCGCCGTGATGCCCGTCGCGTACTTGTAGACGTAGAACGACGTATAGAAGTGCGGGATGCGCGCCCACTCGGTGGCGATGTTGTCGTCGTGCACGATGGCGGGGCCGTAGTACTCCTCGTTGAGCTTCTTATAGAGCGCGGAGAGATTGTCCTTGTTCAGGGGCTCCCCCTCCTCCGCCATGGCGTGCGCCCGCTCTTCGAACTCCGCAAACTGCGTCTGGCGGAAGAGCGTGGTGCGGATCATGTCGAGGAAGTAATTGAGAAGATACTTCTTGAGCTTTCCGTCCTCCGTCGTCCTTAACAGGTATTTGAGAAGCAGCACTTCGTTGACCGTGCTCGCCACTTCCGCAACGAAGATCTTGTAGTCCGCCTTGGCAAACGGCTGATTCTTGTTGGAGAAATAGGTGTGGATGGAGTGCCCCATCTCGTGGGCGATCGTGAACACGTCGTGCGTGGTCTTTTGGTAGTTCAAAAGCACATACGGGTGCACGCCGTAGGCGCCGCTCGAATAGGCGCCGCCCCGCTTGCCCTCCGTCTCCATGACGTCGATCCAGCCCTCGCTGCGTCCCTTTTCGAAGAGCGCGAGGTACTCCTTCCCCAAGGGGGCGAGCCCCTTCAGGCACAGCTCGTACGCCTCCTCGTAGGAAAGTTTGAGCTCGGCGTCCTCCACGAGCGAGGGATAGATGTCGTACATATACTGCGTCCTGTACCCCATCACCCGCTTGCGGAGGGCGATATAGCGGTGCATCAGCGGAAATGCCGCGTGCACGCTCTTTACGAGGGTGCGGTAGACGCTCTCGTCGACGTCCTCCTCGAAGAGCGCCATCTGCAAGCAGGAGCCGTACCCGCGCGTGCGGCAATAGAAGATGTCCTTCTGCACGTTGCCGTAGTACGTCGTAGAAATGGTGCCGAGAAGTTTGCGGTAGGCGGAATAGTACTTTTCGTACGCCTCCTTGCGCTTTCTTCTATCCTTCCCGCTCATGATGACGGAGTACAGCCCGTGCGAAAGTTTTACCTTTTTCCCCTCGTACACGATCTCGGGGAAGTCCACCTCGGCGTTGTCGAGCATCATAAAGGCGAGGCTCGCCGTCTGCAGCGGTTCGTCCGCCTGCGCCAAAATGACCTCCTCCTTCTCCGAGAGGGTATATTTTTTGCTCGCCTTGATGCGGGAGAGCATGTAGTCGCGATCCTTGAAGCGGGGGTCGGCGATGAACGCGTCGAGCGTCTCGTCGGAGAGCGCGGTGAGCTCGGGCGTGACGAAGGCCGTCTCCGCCGAGAGCTTGGTGTAAAAGCTCATGAACTTGGCGACGTACGAGCCGTACTTGGTCACGCGGACGTCCTCGTCGCGCTTCAGGTGCGCATAGAGGAAAAGGCGCATCGCCTCGCCCGCGATCGCTTCGTCCGCCTTGAAAAACGCCGCAAGCCCCTCCGCCGTGCCGAGCGTTCCGCGGTATCCGGAGAAGTCCGCCCTGCTCTCGAGGTCGGCAAACGCCTTCTCCCACGCCTCGTCCGAAGGGAAGAGGTCGGTAAGTTTCCATTTGTACTCGTTGGGTACTTCTGTTCTCTGCATGGTCTGCTCCTTTTAATTTTTGAAACTATGTATGGGCGCGGGTATGAGCCCGCCGCGGCCGATAAACCTGCTCGCGTCGCCGCCGTGCACGGGGAGGACGGGCGCCCTGCCCAAGAGCCCTCCGAACCGCACTTCGTCCCCCACCTTTTTCCCGGGCGCGGGGATGACGCGCACCGCCGTCGTCTTGTTGTTGATCATTCCGATCGCCGCCTCGTCCGCGATCATGGCGGAGATGGTCGAGGCGGGCGTATCGCCGGGGATGGCGATCATGTCCAGCCCCACCGAGCACACGCACGTCATCGCCTCGAGCTTTTCGATGGAGATGTTGCCTGCTTCCGCCGATTCGATCATGCCGATGTCCTCGGAAACGGGGATAAACGCCCCCGAGAGCCCGCCCACGCTGGAGGAGGCCATCACGCCGCCCTTCTTCACGGCGTCGTTGAGCATGGCGAGCGCGGCCGTCGTGCCGTGGCAGCCGACGGCGGAAAGGCCGAGCTCCTCGAGGATGCGCGCTACGCTGTCTCCGCGCGCCGGCGTGGGCGCAAGCGAGAGGTCGACGATGCCGAAGCGCGCCCCGAGCCTTTTTGCCGCCTCCTTTGCGATGAGCTGCCCCGCCCGCGTGATCTTGAACGCCGTCCGCTTGATGATCTCCGCGGCGGCGGTCAAGTCGGCTTCGGGCGCAAAGGAGAGCGCGTGCTGCACGACGCCGGGGCCGGAGACGCCCACGTTGACGACGGTATCCGCCTCGCCGATCCCGTGGAAGGCGCCCGCCATAAAGGGGTTGTCCTCCACCGCGTTGCAGAACACGACGAGCTTGCAGCAGCCCAGCCCGTCGCGGTCGGCCGTCCTCTCCGCCGTCTCCTTGACGATCTCCCCCATCAGGCGGATGGCGTCCATGTTGATGCCCGAGCGGGAGGAGCCCACGTTGACGGAGGAACACAGCCTCTCCGTCTCCGCGAGAACTTCGGGAATGGTCGTAAGAAAGATCTTTTCGTAGTCGGCCGTCCCCTTGTGGACGAGCGCCGAATATCCGCCGAGGAAGTCGATGCCGAGCTCGCGCGCCGCCCTGTCGAGCGCGCGTCCCACGAGCGGGCTCTTCTCCGGGAAGGGCGCCGTAACGAGGGAGACGGGCGTCACGGAGACGCGCTTATTCACGATGGGAATGCCGTACTCCCGCGAGAGCGCGTTCACCGTGGGCACCAGCGCTTCGGCGCGGCGCATGATGCACCCGTAAACGGCGTCTGCGGTCTCCTCCGCCGTCCCGCGGATGCAGGACAGGAGGGAGATCCCCATCGTCACGGTGCGGATATTGAGGTGTTCCTTTTCCACCATCTCGACGGTCTCGAGAACTTCGTTTTTGCCGAACATATCCTGCCCCTTATACGTTGTGCATGGCGTCGAAGATGTCCGCATGCTGCACCCTGACGCTCATGCCGATGCTCCTGCCGAGCTCGTCGAGCGCCGCCGCGAGCGCCGTAAAATCGGCATCTTCCTCCGCACACTGTACGATCATCATCATGGCGAACTGCCCGCCCATGATGGTCTGTGAGATGTCCTCGATGTTTGCCTTGCGCTCGTAAAGGAGTTCGCTCACCTTTGCGATGATCCCGCGCCTGTCCGTGCCCGTCACCGTAACGACTGCCCGCATATCCTCTTTCCTTCCTTTGAAAATTCAGTCAAGCAATTCATATTCTATGAGCAGGTTGCCCTGCGTCACACAGCGGACGCTCCCGCCCTCTTCGAAGGGGGGAAAGTCCTTTTCCCCGTCCACATATACCTGCCGAAGCATGTCCTCTTCGCCCTTGCGGTTGGGAACGCTGAACGTCGCGACGTTCACATCCACCCCGTCGTGCGTCGTCCAGTCCTCGATGCCGGCGAAGGGCGCGGTCAAGGTCTCCTTCAGCCCGCGCGAGATGAAGCGCAGCATCTTCACATAGGCGTGGCACCGCTTGAAGCAGATGCCCATGTACGGGAACGCGAAGCAGATGTACACCGCCGCGACCGCGCTCGTCCCCACGATCACCCACACGCCGTCGGACGACCCGTACGGCAGCTGCAGATAGACGGTGAGCAGCGCCGCAAACGCGCCCAAAAGCAGCGCCGTGACCGCGTAAAACACCGCCAAGATGCGCCTCTGCTGCATTACGGCGTCGTATAGGTCTCTATCTTCGTAAATCTTTGTCATATCGGTCTCCCTATTTTTTTCATCTCTTGGGGTCGCTTCTTATGTATTCCGCGCCGTTTTCGCCCCGCCTGTACAACTCGTACCTGTCGCTGTATTCGGCGAAAAAGTACCCGGGCTGCCCCTCTACGTCGTAGTAGACGGGATAGCGCTGCGGCGCAGGCTGCGGCGGCGGCACGGGCGCAGGCGCAGGCGCCGGTTGGGAAGATGCGGCGGAAGCGGGCTGCGCGGCGCTCTCCGCTGCGGCCGTCTCCTCCCGGAGGGGCTTGCGCGGGCGGGCGTCGAGCGCACGGCGGGCGGCAACGAACCAGCCCACGAGCGTAATCGCCGCACACACCCCCAGCCCCGCCCAGAAGTATGCGATCCCCTCGCCGAACACGGGCAAAAACAGGGAAAGCAGGGCGCAAACGGCCAAATAGAGCGCGAGCAGGCGGATGTGCAGAAAGGCGAGCACGGAATAGACCATCTTGAAGAGCAGCGAAACGACCTTGAAAACCGCGCTCACGATGGCTTTCAGAACGCCGAACAACAGGGAAAACATGCTATCCGGCGATAAAGAGCACGCCGAGCGTATTTCTGCCGCAGTGTCCCGTGATCACCGAGCCTGCGACCGTCTCGATGATGTCGTCGAAGGCGAACACCTCGGCGACCATCTTCTTCGCGAACTCCACGAGCGAGCCGTCCGCACTGCTGTGCGTGACGAAGCAGCGCGTCTTGTCGTAGACGGGATACTTCGCGGCGAGGTCTTTGATGTAGCCCGCGATGCACTTTTCCATGGGGCCGCGGTACTTTTTCCCCGAGACGAGCTGCCCGTCGTCCATCTCGATGAGCGGATGGATCTTCATGATGTTTGCGCCGTACATCTGCATGCGGGAACATCTCCCGCCCGTGTACAGATAGTCGAGCCTATCCGGAATGAAGGAGGTGTTCACCTTGGGGCGGAGCGCATTGACGGCGTCCGCGATCTCCTTCGCCCCCGCGCCCGCGGCGAGCATGTCCGCCGCCTTCATCACGAGCAATCCCTGCCCCGAGGAGAGCGCCTTGGTGTCGATGACGTACACCTTCTTGCCGAACCGCTTGGCCGCGGCAACGGCGTAGTTATAGGACGACGACGACTTGGCGGAGATATCGAAGTGGATCACCGTATCCCCCGCGTCGACATAGGAGGCGAAAAACTCCTCGTAATCGCCGATGCTCGGCGCAGCCGTCTTGGGAAGCTGCCCCGTCTTATCGTAGTAGTCGAAGATGTCCTGCGGGCAGATATCCACGCCGTCGCGGTGCGGCTCTCCCCCGAGGATCACATAGAGCGGCATGATCCCGATGTTGTTCTTTTGGATCTCCGCTCCGAGGTCGCAAGTGCTGTCTGCTGTCAATCGTATCATTTTACACCCCCATTAAACAGATTGGCAAAAAAATCTCTCACATCTTTGCGGAACATCTCCCACGCGCCGATGGAATCCCTCCATTCGACCGACCATTCCGGCACGACGGCGACGATCTTATCGTACCGCAGGGGGCCGACCCGCCTGTCGCGGCTGTCGAAGCTGTTCCTGCCCTCGCGGTTGTCGCCCATCACAAAGATCTCTCCCTGCGCCAGCGTGACGGCGTCGAAATCGGCGGTCGGGCCGAATGCGTGACCGTCGTCGACGGCGTAGAAGTCGCCCTCCTGCTCCTTCACATACACGACGCCGTCTCTGCACACGACGGTATCGCCCCCGACGGCGATGAGCCGCTTGATGATGGCCTCGTCTCCGCCGAACACCGGGCGATCCTTCACGTCCACGATCACGACGTCGCCGCGCTCCGCCTTCAGGCGCTGGTTTCCGTACACCCAGTCGCCGTCGGAAAGCGTGCGCTCCATGGACGAGCCCACGATCTCGTACGCCACATAATGATCGCGGAACCAGACCCCCGTAAAGATGACGAGGAACACAAAGAGCATCACCGCGATGACGGCGAGCGAAAAGATGCTTCCCCTCTCGCCTTCCCGTCTCATCAGCTTGGGACGTTTCTTTGCCATCACGTCTGCGCCTCCACCTTTTTGATCCGCCGCAGCAGCTCGTCGGGCGCCAGCATGACGACCCGCCCGCAGGTGCGGCATCTGATCTTATAGTCGGCGCCCGTCCGCACGATCTCCCAGCGGTTTCCGCCGCACGGGTGCGGTTTTTTGGTCTCGACTTCGGCGCCGAGCCGCAGCAAGCTCATATCCATAGCAAGTTATTGATGAGAAGTTCCCCTTCCCCGAGGAATACGACGGAGACGACGCCCGAAAAATCGGGGAGCGGCGCGCCCGTCGCCGACTTGAGATCGCCGCAGGAGAGCATAAAGCCCTTCCACTTTCCGCCCGCCTCCACGCGGAGCTCGCAGGCGTAGCCGTTGGTCTCGTCCTCGTCGAGGTAGAACACCACCTTCAGGGCGGCTCCCTTTTCGCTGTATGCGTCGAAGCGGAAATTCGCGCCGTCCGGGGGTTCGTATCCCGGTTCGCTGACGCGGTAAGAGATGACGCCGCCGCCCACGGTGAGCCCCTCGATGCCGCCGTAGCCGGGCATGAGATGCATTTCGGAATTTCCGCCGTCCGCAAAGCAGTCGGCGACCGAGAGCGAGCGCAGGCGGTAGGAGGAAAATCCGTTCATCCCGTCTTTATTGGAATAGATGACGCGGCTCATGGGCTTGCTGTTGCGGTAGCGCTTGCCGAGCGTCACGTCGGTGATCCGCGACGTCACCGAGAAGTTGTTGGAATATTTCGCAAACGCGTAGATGAGCATCTTGTCGCCCTTCTCGTATACGTCGAGGGGCACGCGCCCCGTCGTCCCGTCGAGATCTTCCGACCTCCCGAGGATGCGCGTCCAGTCCCGCGCCGTCGAGCCGTTGATCTTCTCGGTATAGAAGATGCCGTACTCGCTGATCTCCCCCTCTTCGTCGAAGTGGCAGGTCGCGACGAGGTCGCCGCTCTCCGTCTCGCCGACTTCGAGCGTGATGGGCTTGCTCACATAGACGGAGTGCCCCTTGAGATATTTATCGAGGAAGAGAAAGAGGTTGTGCATGGAGTGCGAACCGATCAGCCCGTTCCCGTGGGCGGAGTACAGAATGGCCTTTTCCACTTCGGGATTGATCTGGCGGAAGGTATCGTAGACCCTGTCGTAATTGCACTTCTTGTCGTTGATGGCGGAGAGCAGCATCACGGGGCAGTTCACATAGGGCGCATAGCTCTGCGAGTCGATGCCCGCGATAAAGCGGTGCCGCTCCTCGTCGAAGATGTGCTGTTCGCCCTCGCCGAACTTCTCCACGCCGCGGTAGGCGAGCCAGCCCGCCGCACACACGGAGATCAGGCAGGCGAGCTTGGAATAGGGCGCGATCTTGAACAGCACTTCGCCGCCCGTGCGCAGCCCCACGGCGCCGACGGCGGTCACTTCGGGACGCTCGGCAAGGTAGCGCGCGGCATAGCGGGCGACGCCCGCCCACTCGTACCAGCTCGTCTCGCGCGCAGTCTCGTCGGCGTAGTCCATATGCCTGCCCGCGCGCGCATAGTTGGCGTAATCGACGTCCTCCGGGTAATAAGTATGCTTTTCCGTGCCGTTGTCGCCGCAGTAATCGACGCACAGCACGCCGTAGCCGCGGCGCACCAGACGGGCGACAAAGCGGGGATCGGCGGCAAAGCCCGCCTCGAAGAACACCATCACGGCGGGGAAGCTCGCCTCCCCCTCGGGATAGCAGTAATTCGCGTAGATCTTCACTCTGCCCTTTTCCGTCTGTCTCCCGCCGAAAAAGAGTTCCCGGACGGTGATGCCGTCCTCGGTGCGTTCGGAGACGGTCTCCTCGCCGAGGGGAAGCGTCTCGTCAAAGTCCCGCCACAGGGTCACGGGCGTCAAAATCGTGTTTGCCAATTTTAACCTCACTCCGCCGTGATCTGCGAACCGTGTTTCTCGGTCGCCTTTTTCACGAGCAGTTTTTTATCGATCCGATGTTTCAACTCCTCCACGTGGGAGATGATCCCGATGGAGAAATGTTGGTTCTTCAATTTTTCGAGGCTGTCGAGAACGACGTCCACGAGGTGTTCGTCGAGGGTGCCGAAGCCCTCGTCGAGGAAGAAAAATTCGATGGGACGGAGAGACTTCAGGCAAATTTCCGCCGAAAGCGCCAGCGCGAGCGACAGCGACACAAGGAAGGTCTCGCCGCCCGAGAGCGTATACACGCCGCGCGTCGCGCCGCCGTTGAAGTTGTCGCCGACCACAAATCCGCTGTCGTAGCGCAGGAAATACCGCCCGCCCGTGAGCGTCAGCAGCCGCGCGCTCGCATTCGCCGCGACGTTCTGAAGGCACTCCTCCGCGACAAATTCCATAAATTTGTTGCCCTCGAGCAGCCGTTTCAACCGTTCCGCGACGTCGGCCTCGGCCTGTTTTTCGGAATAGGCCTTCTCGAGCGAACGCTTCGTCTCGTAGTCCTTCTCCGCCCGTGCGAGGGCGTCGCGGCGCAGGGCGAGCGTCTTAACCAGCTCCTTCTCGCGCTCCTCCGCCTCCGCAAGCGCACGGCACGCCTCGGCGGGAGCGTCCCCCTCCGCTGCCGAAAAGTCCTCGGCGGAATATTCCCGCGTGCGCGCCTCGGCGGCGGCATACTCGCGGCGGTACGCCTCGAGGCGGCTGTGCGCCTCCCCAGCGTCCCCGTACTTCTCCACGAGCGCACGCGCCTCGGCTGCGCTCCCGAAGCCGTTCTTTTCGCACGCCTCGCGGAACCTCCGCTTGGCCTCCTCCAAACTCTCATGCGCGGCCTCTGCGCTCGCCTGTGCCGAGGCAAGCGCCACCTCTGCGTCGCCGCGGGCGCGTTCCGCCTGCCGCTTCGCCTCCGCGATGCGCTTCTTTTCTCGCTTCTTCTCCTCGAGCGAACGTTGCAGCCCGGCGTAAGAGACGTCCTCCGCGGGCGCCTCCCCGCATGCCGCGAGCTGCTCCTTCAGCCGCTTGAACTCCGTCTGCAGCTGTTGCAGCCGCTGGTTGTGGAGCGCGTACTTTCCGCGGTACGTCTCCAGCTCCACGAGCGCCTTCTGCGCGTCCGCGCGCAGCTTCTCGCGCTCCTCGTAGGCCTGCCTGAGCGCGGCGAGATCGCGTTTCGCCCCCCTTGCAAGCCCGCTGTATTTCTCGATCAGCGGCACGCTGTCCGCCGCGATAATGGGATATTTCCCCGTCAGCGCCTCCAATTCGCCCGCGAACGTCCCGTACTCCTCGCGGAAGAGCTCGGCCTTGCCGTTGGCGTTGGCAAAGGAGAGAAAATCCCCCTCGCCGAGCTTTTGTAGCCGCATTTCGATGGCCGCCCTCTCGTCCTCGTAGGAAAATTCGGGGAAGCGGCCCGCCTCGTCGCGGAAGTCCGCCGTCACGGCGTCGAGCGCACGCTGCGTCTCCTCCCTGCGCTTTTTCCGCTCCTCGAGGTCGGCGGCCCTTGCCGCCTGTTCGGTGAGCGCGGCGATCTCCTCGTCCGCCTTCTCTTCGTCGAAGGGCGGCAGCTCCCGCTCGGCGGCGAGCGCACGTTCGAAGCGCTCCTTCCGCTCGGCGAGCGTCCTCTGCGCCGCCTCGTTCCTGTGCGCCGCGATCCTGCCCTCGTCCGCAAGCGCGACGACGGCCCCCGCGCGGTCGAGGCGGGAAAGTTCCCCCTCGAGCGCCTTCATCTCCCCGCTCTTCGCCTGCAGCCGCGCAAACGCCTCCGCCGCACGTTCCGCGGCGGCCTTCCGCTCGGCGAGCGCGGTCAGCGATTTTTCCCGCTCCCTCGCCTCCGCCAGCTGCGCGACGGCCTTCTTCTCCTCCTCTTCGAGGGAGGAAATTTCCTGCTTGCACTGCTCGATCGCCGCCTTGGTGATCTCCCTGTACGGGTCGAGCCGCGCCGCGAGGACTTCCGCCTCCCCCTTCGCCGCATGGTAATGCGCCCCTGCGCGCTTGGTCAGCGCCTCGCCGTACGCCTCGAGGTCGAACAGGCGGGAGACAAGTTTCAGCCTGTCGCCCCGCGCCGCCTTCACGAATTGGGCGAACTCGCCCTGCGGCAGCGCGATGCACTTTTCGAAGTCCTTCTGTTCGAGCCCGACGATGCGCTCGAGGAGGGCGTTGCTCTCCCTGACGCCGTCGCACATCGCAACGAGGGCGCCTTCCGCCGTCCGCTCGTACACGCGCGCGCTCTGCACGGCGTTCTTGCGCTTGACCTCGCGCTCGACGCGGAACGTCCTGCGGCGGCCCTCGAACACAATCTCGAAGTCGTAATTGACGTATGCCTTGTCAAGTTTGTAGTTGATGATGTCGGCAATGCTGCTCGACCGCTGCCCGAGGCGGAACACGTTCCCGTAGAGGGCGAAGCCGATGCAATCGAGGATGGTGCTCTTGCCCGAGCCCGTGTCCCCAAAGATGCCGAAGATGCCGAACTGCAGCAGATCGGAAAAGTCCACTTCCGCCCGCTCGGAGAAGGAATTGATGCCGCAAAATTCAAGACGGAGAGGTTTCATGTTTCCTCCGTCAAGAGCGTCAGGAACGCGGTTTTGAGCGCGTCGGGCGGCGCCTCCCCGAATTGGGAGCGGTAATATTCTTCAAACAGCTCCCCCGCCGAGAGCGACGAACGGGAGGCGGGAGCTGCGCACTCCGCGGTCTGCACCGCGGTGATGAGCGAGACGAGCCCTTCGTTGGCCTCGCGGAGCGCCTGCGTCTCGGTCGCCGACATCGGCGCGGTGAGATGCAGCGTCAGTTCGATATAGCAATTCTCGTATTGCGGGAGCAGTTTCAGCGCATTGTCTACGCCCACCGCCTCCAGCCGCACGAGCTTTTTCCCCACATTCAGGGGGATCTCTTCCGCGATCGCGATCTCGTTTCCGTGCGTCTTAAGAAGCGTCACGCTCTTGTCGGGCGCCTCGTCGAAGGAATATTGCAGCAGCGAGCCGCTGTAACGGATATTTTCCCCGATATTTTGCTTCTTGTGCAGATGGCCGAGCGCGACGTACCCCTCCGCGGGCAGGCAGGAAACGGGCACCGCACGCGCGCCGCCGAGGTCGATATCCCGCTCGCTCTCGCTCGTCCTGCCTCCCGCGACGAAGAGATGCGAGAGCAGGATGTGCGGCATGTCGCCGCGGTAATTTTCGTCCCCGCGGGCGATCCACCCCGCCATTTGTTCGGCAAACGTCCCCTCGAATTTCTCCTCGCGGAAGCGCGCCTCGTTGGGATAGGGCAAGGCGTTGATGTACACCCGCTCGCCCGCCCCGTTTTGGATGACGATATAGTTCTCCCCGCCCTCCGCGGCATGCACCTGCCGCGTGCCGCCGACGGGGAAACTTGCCGGCCTGTTGCCGAAGATATAGATGCCGTCCTCCCCGGCGAGGGGCGAAGAGGCCGCAAGGCGCACGCCGTCGTCGTGGTTTCCGCTCACGATGACGACCGCCCGCTTCTCCCCCGCAAGTTTTTTCACCGTGCGGAAAAACACCTCTTCCGCCTCCGCGGAGGGAAGGTAGGTATCGAACACGTCCCCCGCGACGAGCACGAGGTCGACGGCCTTTTCCTCGCAGACGGCCGCGATCGCGTCGAGCGCCGCGATCTGTTCGGGGAGCCGTTCCCTGTCCATGAGCCGTTTGCCGATATGCCAATCGGAAGTGTGAAGAATGTTCATTTCCTGCCGAGTTTCCGAAAATTTTCCCGCGGGCGCAAAAACAGCTTGCAAAATCCGCAGGTTATGCTATACTATTATACAACAGCTTGTTTGAAAAAGCAAGCATTGAAAGGGCTTTCGCAAAAAAACGGAAGAACGATCGGAGGAGTCATGTCGTTCAGCGCTTTTTCCAAGGATTTTACCGCGAACATGTACACGAGCGTGGAAAATCAGTTCATCACCAAATATCTGCCGCAGGCCGACGGGGACGCTGTCCGCGTCTATCTCTATGGGCTGTATCTTTGCCAGTGCGGCAACGAGTTCGACGCCGCGAGCGCCGCAAAACTTTTGGGGATCCCCTACAAGCGCTTTGCCGAGATCTACGATTTTTGGGAGGAATGCGACCTCGTGCACGTCCTCTCCCGCGAGCCCCTCTTCGTCGAATATCTCCCCGTCTCCTCCGCCGTGGGCAAGCCCAAGACGGTGCGGCCGGAAAAATACGCCGAATTTAACCGCGAGCTCTACAAACTTCTGCAAAAGGCGGGGCGGGAGTTCCGCCCCTTCGAGATGCAAAAGCTCCTCGAATTTCTCGAAAAGGAGCCCATGGAGCAGCAGGCCTTCCTCCTCGTCGTGGAGTACTGCGTGAAGAAGGACGGCGAGAAGCTCTCCTTCTCCCACGTCATCAACAAGGCACAGAAGCTGTGCCGCGAGAGCAAGTATACATACGAACAGGTGGAGGCCGACCTTGCCGACTTCAACGTGCACGAACGGGAACTCTCCCGCATCTTTGCGCTCATCGGCGTGTACCGCAAGCCGCAGGAGGGCGATTATGACTTCCTCGAAAAGTGGCTCTCGCAGGGCATGCGCATCGAGGCGGTCTACGCCGCCGCGGAATATCTGAAAAAGGGCACCCTCCCCACCCTCGACCTGCTCGTCGGGGAGCTCCTTGAGCGGGAGGCGACCGACGAAGAGCACGCCCGCGAATATCTCGCCCGCAGGGAGGCCCTCGCCTCCGTCGTCTACAAAGTGGCGCGGAAATTGGGCGTAAAGGTGCAAAATCCCCGCCCGTTTGCCGACGAATACGCCGAAAAATGGACGGAACGCGGCTACGACGAGGAGAGCCTGTCCCTCCTCGCGGGGCTCGGGATGAAGCTCGGCTACGGCTTTCCGGAGCTCGACGCGCTCATCGATACGCTCTACCGCGCGGGAACGGTGGACGGCGAGAGCGTAAAGGCCTATTGCGCCGCCAGAGACAGGGAGCTGCGCCTTCTCCAGCGCATTCAGGCGGTGTGCGGCGTCGTAAAAAAGACGCAGTCCGCCCTCGACATGATCGCCATCTGGCGCAACGAGTGGAACTTCTCCGACGAAATGATCGAGGAGGCGGCGCGCCGCAGCTTCGGCGCCTCGTCCCCCCTGCCCTACATGAACAAGCTGCTCTCCGAGTGGAAGCGCGCAGGCGCCGTAACCGTCGCAGAGATCCCCGCCCGCAAGACGGAGCGCCCCGAGCTGAAAGCGGAGGCGGCAGTCGCAGCCGACCGCCGTGCGGAGCGCGACCGCTTCTACGCCGTCCGCAGGAACGCCGCCCAGTCGGCGGCCGAACGCGCACGCGCCGAAGCGGGAAAGGACGAGGCCTTCCGCAATGCCGACGCCGCGGTGCGAAAGGGCGAGATCGCCCTTGCAAAGGCGGAGCTCTATTCCCCTGCCGACGCCGCCCGCCTCTCCGAAGAGCTCGAGGGCGCCCGCCGCGCCCGCCTCTTCGCGCTCGCCCGCCTCGGTCTCTCCGAAGCCGATCTCACGCCCAAATATTTCTGCAAGAAGTGTTCGGACACAGGCTTTTTACCCGACGGAAAACCCTGCGATTGCTACGAATCGGGGCAAAAATAGCCATTTATGTCTGACATAGTACTATGAATAATGCCAAAAAACGACATGGAACGCACAATTCCATGCCGTTTTTTTGCATTTTACTCGTATTCGCCGTAATCTCTGCGATCTCCGCCATAGAACGGCGGCGCGTCGCCCCGCGCGGGCGGAGGCGGCGGAGGCGGATAATTGTCCTCCCATTTCCCCTTCCTCTTTTCGGGCTTGGGCGCCGCCTTGATATCCACGAGCACGACGTCCACCCCGATCTTCCGCACGCATTTCAAATCGATGAAGAGGTCGGCTTTCCCCCAGCGGAACCCCTTCCCCCCGGGCACGACGATCCCCTGCACCCTTCCTTCGGGAAAGGTAAACACGACGTCGCACACCCTCCCGAGCCGCTTGCCGTCCGCGAGATTG
Organism: uncultured Clostridia bacterium; assembly: GCA_947629845.1. GTDB lineage: Bacteria > Bacillota > Clostridia > Christensenellales > Borkfalkiaceae > Gallimonas. The sequence goes on along the minus strand of CANRFD010000014.1, from coordinate 4,194 downwards.
ACGGCCTCCATCTTTCTCAATTCGCCGTAACTTGTTTCCACACAGTTATATTATGCGGCGGCCGCGGGAATGTTTCACGAAATCTCCTTGCGGATGGAGCCGAGCGCGTTTTTTTCGAGGCGGGAGACCTGCGCCTGCGAGATGCCGACCTCCGCCGAGATCTCCGTCTGCGTCTTGCCCTCGTAGTAGCGCAGCTGCAAAATCTTCTTTTCGCGGTCGGTCAGGCGGTCGATGGCCTCGCGCAGCGCCACCCGCTCCGTCCAGATCGCCTCGCTCTGCGATTCGTCGTACAGCTGGTCGACGAGCTGCAGCGTGTCCCCCGACTTGTTGTACACGGGGTCGTACAGGGAGACGGGATCGGAGATGGCGTCGAGCGCGTACACCACCTCCCGCTCCTTCACGTTCATCTCGGCGGCGATGCGCTCGATCGTCGCCTCCTCGTCGCGCTCCTCGAGCCTCTCCCGCACCTTGAGAATGCGGTACGCGGTATCGCGGATGGAGCGCGAGACGCGCAAACTGTTCCCGTCGCGCAAGTACCGCTTGATCTCGCCGAGGATCATGGGGACGGCATAGGTGGAAAATTTCACGTTGAAGTCGAGGTTGAAGTTGTCGATCGCCTTGATGAGCCCCACGCAGCCCGCCTGAAACACGTCGTCGGCGTTGGCGTTCTTCGCCCAGAACCGCTTTACGAGCGAAAGGACGAGCCGCATGTTCCCCACGATGAACTTGTCCCGCGCGGCCCTGTCGCCCGCCTTGAGCCGCACCATCAGCTCCTCGTTTTCCTTGGCGGTGAGCTTGGGGAGCCCCGAGGTGTCCACGCCGCAGATGACCACTTTATTGAGCATACTTGATTTACCTCCGCACATAGAGAGCTATGTACCTGCGGAAAACAAGTTTGCGCAACAACGCGGCAATTATACCAATTTCGAAATTTCCTTTTTCAGCCGCTCGATGATCTTTTTCTCGAGGCGGGATATGTAGCTCTGCGAGATGCCCAACTTATCGGCGACGTCCTTCTGCGTCATCTCCTCGCGGCCGCCCAGCCCGAAGCGCATGTACATGATCTTCTGCTCGCGCTCGGGCAGCTTTTTCAGCGCCTCCTTCAGCAGCTCCTTTTCCACGTTTTCCTCCACGCCGCCGTACACCGTTTCGCTGTCGGTGCCGAGCACGTCGGAGAGCAGCAGTTCGTTGCCCTCGAAGTCGGTGTTGAGCGGCTCGTCGAAGGATATCTCGCTCTTGAGCTTCACCGTGCGCCGAAGATACATCAATATTTCGTTCTCGATGCAGCGGGAGGCATACGTCGCGAGCTTGATGTTTTTATCGGTGCGGAAGGAACTCACCGCCTTGATGAGCCCGATCGTCCCGATGGAGATGAGATCGTCGCTGTCTACGCCCGTATTCTCGAACTTGCGGGAGATGTACACGACCAGCCGAAGATTGTGCTCGATCAGTTTGGCCTTCACCGTCTCCGCGTCCTCGCCCGCCTCGAGCTTGCGCAGCATCTCGCCCTCCTCCTCGGCGGAGAGCGGCAGCGGCAGCGCTTCACTTCCGCAGAGATAGTGAACGACGTTTTCGCTTCCCCGTACGTTTCCCAGCCACTCTTTCAAAAGTTTCAGAAGTTTCATGATTTCCCTCCACAAAAGCGGTATGTAATATGAGTTGATATTCCCCGCGCTCCACCGTCCCGGGCGTAAGATACGCGCCCTGCGTCTCCCTGCCGCCCACCGTCAGGCTGTCGCAGCGGAACACGGGCCGCTCCGTCTCCCCGTTCACCGTCCCCACGCGCATCCGCCCGACCTCGCTTGGGTGCGCCCCGAAGAGCGCAAACACGGCGGCCGCCGAGATCACGCACACGGGCTCCCCGCGGAAGGTGAGCAGATTTCCGCTGTCGGCAAAGCCCTTCCACTTCACCGTCCGCTTCCCCGCCGTGAGCGTGCAGGCGAAGAGGCCCCGCTTTTCGTTGCGGTACCTGTAAAATCTGCCGCACAGCGCCGCGCCGCCCGCCGTAAACAGGCCGCCCACGCCCAAAACCAGCCCAACGGGCGCCCGCTCCACGAGGAACCCGCTCCCCTCGGCGTACTCCACGCCGAAGAAGGAATAGACGGCGATGAGCAGCCCGCCGAGCGCAAACGTCAGGAGAAAAAAGGCGGCGACCGTCACGATATAGGTCTTTTTGCTGCCCTTGGACACGGCGACGACGGCGATGAGCGCACCGCCGAGAAATTTCACGAGATAGGCCGCCCACGCCGGCAGCCCGAGCACGGGAAAGGCGAGCGCCTCGCCCGCCCCGACGGCAGCGGCAAGCGCAATGCGCCAAACGCGCACCCTGCCGCGGGCGCACTTTAAGGCAAGGTACAGAAGAAGGGCGTCGAGCAAAAAATTTTCCAGAAACGCATATTCCGCATATACGACCATACCGCCTGCTCCGTGGAAGGTATTATAAGGGCATTGCGGGCACGAAAAAAGGCATATCCCGTCGGAATATGCCGAAATATGTTCCCGAACTCCCCGCTTTTGTTGTCCCTCCTCGGGTGTGGCACCGCCCCCCGTCCTTGGCTCCCCCGTTTGGGGGAGCTGTCACACAGTGACTGAAGGGGTGTACGAATCAGAGGGACTCCGATCCTCTCCTCATTCCGAGGCCCCGAAGGGGCCGAGAGAATCTTCCCTTATCCGTCGCCCCGCCGCACAAATCACGTCATGTTGAGCGGAGCGTAGCGTAGTCGAAACATGTCCTTATTTTCCCCCGCCAAATTGCCCGTCACTCCAAGGCCTTCAAAAAGAGATACACATCGTGCCCCTTTTGATTTTTATAGCAGTACATGTCCGACTCGAACCCCATGCCTTTATGCAGAGCGATGCAAGGCTCGTTGTCCGTCCGCACCTGATCGCAAACGATCTTGAACCCCCTCCGCTTGCAGATCGGCAGCGCCTCCGCGATCGCCTGTTTGCCGAAGCCCTGCCCTTGAAAGTCCGCAAAGATCTCCAGCCCGATGGAAACAACGCTCGCCGAATGTTCATATATCGAAAGTTCGCCCACGATCTTACCGTCGCTGACGACGGCAAACATTTCAAAATACTTGCCGAGGTATTCAAACCGCTCCCACTCGCCGATCATCCGTCGGACGTCCTCCTGCGACAGCTCTCCGTATCGCAGCCGCCGCAGCTCCTCGGCGTCGTTGACCGTAAAATTTCGTAATTCCATCATGTCTCCCAAGTATAATTTTTCATCGGTATTCGTTTGGCCGAACGGCCGCACCTGCGGGCAAACCGCAATTCAGCCGACCCGCAGGCCGACCGGAACTTTACAGCTCGACGGTCTCCGTCTTAAAATCGCAGTAATATTCGGCGGAAATGCCCCTGAATTTCAGCACACAGTAGTCGGGATCGGTGACGCCCTGCTTATAGAACATCTTATCGCCCACGCGCCAGATCTCGTCCGTTGTCGGCTGGTCGGTGCAGACCTGCATCTCGCCGATCACGGAGACGCCCTGATACTTGAATCTCCCGCGCTTATAAAAATAGACGCACGCCCGATCGTTCGCCAAAAACTGCTTGATTTTCTTGGACGAGGTGTTGGTGGTGAAGTAGATCTCGTTGCCGTCGATCTTGCGGGGCGCAAGCATCGCCCGTATCACGGGGAACCCCTCTTCGTTGACGGACGCAACAAACGCCGTCTTTTGTTCGGAAATAAATTGCAATATCTGCGCTTTCTCCATGGTTTCCTCTCCCAAACGCGAGTTCAGGCGTCCCTGTCCTTCAAAATTTGCCGTACATACTCGAAATTTTTATAGCGGACATAGAGCAGATAGCTCTCGAGCGGCAGGGAAAATTTGGAGCGAACGCCCGTGCCGTAGGGCGCCAGCACACAGTCGATATTTTCGTGTTCCAACTGCTCTTTCAGACCGTCGCCGAAGAGCCTCTCCACCCGCCCGACCAAACAAAAATCGTCCCCATTGACGGCCCGAAGTTTTTTTCGCCCGCATTTGGGACACCTTTCGCCGCCGCAAGCGATGTTGCAACTCTCGCAAAAATTCACAGCGACCTCCGCCAAATTTCCGCTTATGTCACGATTATACTACACCTTTTCGCAAAAATCAACCCCCGCACCGCCTTTTTTGTGCCGCCTTTTTTGGGAGGAAGTCCCTCCCCTTGCTTCTCCCTTTTTTGGGAGAAAAACCCGCCTCGCGCTGAAAT
>CANRFD010000013.1 GCA_947629845.1 uncultured Clostridia bacterium | reverse complement strand
CTCCTCGAGGAGATCAGCATCATCATGATGCCGCAGGCGCGCGCCAAGAGCCAGCGGTTCACCATCCACACGCAGGGCACGCCGCCCGACATGCTCTTCGGCGACAGGCTGCGTCTCAACCAAATTCTCATCAACCTGCTCTCCAACGCCGTGAAATACACGCAGGTGGGCGGGCGCGTCGAGTTCATCATCCAGCAGCTCCCCTCCTCCGCCGCCCAGTACACCAAGCTGCGCTTCATCGTGAAGGACAACGGCATCGGCATGAGCAAGGAGTTCCGCGAGGTCATCTTCCAGCCCTTCAGCCGCGAAAAAAATTCCATCGTGAACTCCATTCAGGGCACGGGATTGGGCATGGCGATCACCAAGAACCTCGTCGATCTCATGGGCGGCATCATACAGGTGGAAAGCGAGCGCGGCGAGGGCAGCACCTTCACCGTGGAGCTCTCCTTCGCCGTCGCGGAAGAACAGCTCGACAGCACATGGCTGCGTGAAAAGGTCACCCGCATGCTCGTCGCCGACGACGAGGAGGACATCTGCCTCGGCATCCGCGAGATGATGCGCGAGACGGGCGTAGACGTCACCTACACCACGGAGGGCGCAAAGGCGGTGGAGGCCGCCGTTTCGGCGCACGAGAAGGGCGCGGATTTTCAGGTCATCGTCCTCGACTGGCAGATGCCGGGCATGGACGGCGTGGAGACGGCGCGTGCCATCCGCGAAAAGATCGGCAAGGACGTCCCCATCCTCGTGCTCACCTCCTACGACTGGAGCGACATCGAGGTGGAAGCGCGGCAGGCGGGCATCAACACCTTCATGCCCAAGCCCTTCTTCGTCTCCACCTTCATTCAGGCGATCAAGCCCCTCTTCGCGGGCGCCGCGGAACAGGACGCCGAAAAGCAAGTCGCGGCGGGCGCAATGGCGGGCAAGATGTTCCTCGTGGCGGAGGACAACGAGCTGAACTCCGAGATCCTTACCGAGATGCTCGATATCGAGGGCGCCCGCTGCGAGACCGCCTCCAACGGCCAGATCGCCGTGGAGATGTTCGAGAGATCGGCGCCCCGCCACTACGACATGATCTTCATGGACGTGCAGATGCCCATCATGAACGGCTACGAGGCGACCAAGGCCATCCGCGCCTCGGAGCACCCCGACGCCAAGGATATCCCCATCGTCGCCATGACGGCGAACACCTTCGCCGAGGACGTCAAGCGCGCCCTCGACGCCGGCATGAACGCCCACCTCGCGAAGCCCATCGACATGGACGCCGTGCGCAAGACCGTTTCGCAACTTTTGGAAAAACATCACGACAATGAAGGAGAGACCAAGTGAAAAAAAGATATCTTCCACTCGCGCTGATGCTGTTCTCCCTGCCCCTGCTCCCGGGGTGCAGCACGGGGTTCGATGAAAACGCGCTCACCGTCATGGGCAAGCAGAGCGACCTGCAGCGGCCGTACATGACTGCCATTTTCGACCACTACAAGCAAAAGACGGGCGAAAATCTCAACATCCTCTCCGTCGTAGACGAGGAATACGAGAGCAAGGCGCTCGATATGCTCTCGCGCGGCGAACTGCCCGACGTGTTCCTGCACTTCTACAACTCCGATTTGAGCCGCTACAACACGGCGGAGAACTTCTGCTATCTCAACGACCAGCCGTGGGTGGACGATCTCACCGACAGCGCCAAGGCCTATTGCAGCGACGAGCACGGCAACCTGCTCGGGCTCCCCTTCTGGGAGAGCTCGGTTTCGGGCTGCTACTACAACAAGAAGCTCATCAACAGCTTCGGGTTGGAGGCGGCGACGACGCAGGAGGACTTCGAGGGTCTGTGCGCGAGGCTCAAGCGCGCGGGCGTCACCCCCATCCTCTGGCCGGGCGACGGCTGCTCGTGGATGGTGCAGTTCGGGCTCGACCCCATCTTCGCCGACGACTCCGCCCTCTTGAAGCAGATCAACAACAATGAGATCTCCTATGCGGAGATCCCCGCGGTGACGGACATGGTCACATGGCTCGCGGACGCGGCAAACAAGGGCTGGTTCGGCGACAACTACTTAAATACGGGCTGGGACGACATCTCCCACGCGCTCGCCTCGGGCGAGGCCGCCATGACCTTCATCTGGGATACATGGTTCTATACCGACTTCAAGCCCGAAAAATACACGGTGGACGACTTTGCGCTCATGCCCATCTTCATGGGCACGGCAAGGTACGGCACATACGAGGACGGCAATCTCAACATGATGATGGTGAACAAGAACAGCGACAAAAAGGAGCGTGCGCTGGACTTCCTCGCCTACTGCGCCACGCCCGAAAATTACAACGACGCCTTCAGGGATATCCCCACCGTCAGCGTATTCAAGGGGCAGAACACCAACATCCAGTCCAAAATGGTGACGGACGCAAGCGCCTCCATTGCCGAGCTCGAACGCGCCTCCACCGCCAACACCAAGATCGTCGGCTACAACGCGGAGGACGCCGTAAACGCCCTGAACGCCCTCTTCCGCAAAAATCTGACCGTCGCCCAATGCGTCGCGCGGATGGACGAACTGCGCATCGCCAAGGCAAGGGAGTTAGGCGTCGCCAACTTCTGACCGCCCTTTACGGCGCCAAAACGGCACGAAAAAAGGATACCCTCTGCGGTATCCTTTTTCTTACGGAAAAGTTTTGCTTACCCGAGCTCGTAGAAGTTGATCTCGCACCCCACCCGTATACTCGCCGCGTCGGGCAGGACGCCGTCTGCGGGCGAGAGCGAAAGCGAGCTCATCGAGCAGCGATAGCCCGTCGTCATGAGCGCGTGCAGAAGAGAACGCGTCTTGGCGTAGACCGTCTGCCCCTCCGCCGTATACGCCTCGTTCACGGTGAAGGAGAAGGAGACGGTGCGCGTGCGTACGCCGTCTGCGGGCGTGCCCTGCATTCTGTACGAAATATCCACGGGCATGCCCTCGAAGATGCGGGTGAAGCAGGCAACGAGCACTTCCTGCTGTTTGTTGTTGTTGTACTGCGGCATCACGGTGTCGTCGCCGCTCTCCTCGATGCGCTCGAGCTCCGCCTTCATGCTGTCGTAATCGGCCTTGAGCCCCTTTGCGACTTCGATCTGCAACTGCGCGTCCTCGAGCTGCGTTTCCAGCGTTGCCGAGCGGCTGGAGATGGGATAGTACACCGCGCCGAAATACAGCCCGATGAAGGCGACGACGATGAGAACGCACACGAGCACGATGTCGCGCGGCCTGAATTTCCGCTTCTGCTTCTTATCCATTTGCGTCTCCTCCCGCCGTTGCGTCCTTGAATACGATGGTCATTCCCACGGCCGCCGTCTCGTCGAGGTCGGTGCGCGAGATGACGACGCTCTCCACGATGTCGCTCTCGCGGATCTCGATCTGCATCGCCTCGATCTCCGAGCGTTCCACCCCCGTGATGCTCAACACCAGCGTATTGCCGGAGAGCGTCACGCCCGAGATCTTGCCCCGCATGAACACCGTTCTTTCGAGCAGGTCGAGCACCTTTTCGCGGTCGACGATCTCGGCGGGGAAGTTTTCGTAGTTATACTTGCGGTAGTTTTCCCGCACCTCGTTGCGGTCGAGCATGCCGCCGTACAGTTCGCTCAACGTCGCCTGATCGGCAGCGAGCTGCGCCTCCTTGTCCTCGAGGGCGCTGTACGGGCGGTAGACGGCGAGAAATTCGATGAGCGCCATCAGCAGAAAGACGAGCGCGATGATGAGAAAAAACCTCTCGTACGTCATCCACCGCTTTTCGCGCTTGCAGAGGTTGACCGTCTCGTGCGCGAAGAACGAGGGATCGGCGACGACGGTCTCCCCCTCCTCCGCGCGCTTGCCGCCGTCGTAGAAGGTGACCTGCGCCTCGGGTTCGGGCTGTTCCGCCGTTTTTTTACGGAATAAATTCTTGAAAAGCTCCATATTGCCTCCTTACTGCAAGGTAACGCCTGCCGCCGCCGCGATGAGCGGATAGTCGATGTCCGCCGCCGCCTCGCCGAAAAATTCCTTCAGCCCGACGAGCGGAACAGAGATCGTGCCGCGCAGCGTCTCCATGAGCGCTTCGTTGTGCGTGCCGCCGCCGCAGCAATGCAGGTGTTCGAGCTCCCCGCCGCCGTTAAAGCGGTAAAAGTTGATGGATTTGAGCACTTCGAGCGCCATGGAGCCGTAGATCGCACGGCACCCTTCCAGCTCGTTTGCCCCGTTGTAGTTGTTTTCGCGATAGGTCGCCGCCATAAATTGCTCTACGCCGAACTTTTCGGCGATCAGCGCGTCGAGCGCGCCGCAGCCGTAGTCGATGACGCGCACGCTCTCAAAGACCGATCCATGGAAGAAGTACAGCTTCACCGCGTTGTGCCCGACGTCGAGGATGCCGTGGTAATGCGCCGGCCCCCGCCACTTGCGGGTCAGATTGGTGTAGGCAAATTCCTCGGGAATGATCGTCCGCAGCCAGAACCCCGCGCGGCGGAACATCGCGATGTATTCCTCGACGACGTCCTTGCGGGCGGCCGCGGCGAGCACGTCCACCTCGGGCGGCAAGTTCTCCCCCGTCTTGGTCGCTCCCAAAATGGCGCCGTCGAAAAAGTAGTGGCTCTTGTCGTCGGTGATGAAGTCGCGGAACCCGTAGGGCAGATTGAACAGCATCTGATCCCGCGTGTTCGCCGTGACGTAAAAGCGGCGGCAATAGCAGAGCGACGCGGGCAGAACGAGCGCGGCGTTGCGCGTGTTGGGCTTGAGCGTGCGGCGGAGCTCCGCGAGGAAGTCCGCCATCGCGTCGTACGAGGTAATGACGCCGTTCTTCACGAGGTCGGCGTCGAGACGCACCGTCTTGCCCTGCACGATGGCGCCGTCGGTCATCGTAGCGATATGCACCGCATGGTTCCCGATATCGAAACCGATGCAACTTTTCATGGTCGTTCTCCTTGTTTTATAGTATCAGAGACAAATACAGCTCCACGATCTCCTGCCCCACGAGGAGCACGGCGATGGCGGCCGCAGCGATGGCGGGGCCGAACGGGAACTCCTTTTTCCGCCCTGCGCGCACCGTATAGGCAAAGATGAGCCCGCCGATGCACGAGAGAAGTATCATGAGCAGCCCGCGCGCGAGCCCCGTATACAGCCCGAGCACGGCGAACAGCTTCACGTCTCCCCCGCCGAGCGTCTCCCGCCCCAGCGCCCTGTCCATGAGCAGCGAGAGGAGCAAGATCCCCCCGCCGTACACGGCGGCGCCGAGCAGCCCGTCCCGCGCACGCGCTTCATAGCCTCCGTGCGGATAGAGAAACGCCGCATACACGACTGCGCAGAAGAGCACAAGCCCGTCCGGGATCTCCATGGTGTCCGCGTCGATGAGCGCGACGGCGATGAGCGCCGAAAAGAGCAGCAGATACTCGAGCGTCACGAACCCGAACCCGTAGCGCACATACACCGCAAGGTACACAAGCCCCGTCACCGCCTCGGCAAAGAGGCAGCGCGGCGGGATGGGCGCGCCGCACCTGCGGCACCTCCCCCTTAAACAGAGATAGCTTACGATGGGAATGAGCTCCAGCGGCCCGAGCTTACAGCCGCACGCGTCACAGTGGCTCCGCCCCTTCAGTACGCTTTCCTTTTTGGCGTACCGCCCGGCGGCGCAGGTCAGAAAGCTGCCCATGCACGCGCCCAGCAAAAAGAGCAAAACCGCAAGATAGATATGTGCCGCAAGCGGTAATTGTATCGTCATGTTGACTCCTGCGAGATGTTCCCCGAAGGCACGCTCCGTGCGGAAAAACGCCGTGCGGCGAGGCAGTCACTCCGTGCGCACCCCCGCACGCGGGCCTGTCCCGCATGCGCGAGGAATGCACGGGGCGCAAAGCCTCTCTCCGTGCCTTCGCGGTCCCCCGTGCGCCGCATCCATCCCCTCGGCTCACGGGTACCCCTTCATTTCAATCGGACTGTTACAGAACCGATCAGCTCGTAGCCTTTTTTACATCGAGCATGGTGAGAAGCACGGTCGCCGTCTGCGTTTTGCCATCCTCGTTCAGGGTGATCGTATTGATCTTGTCTTTATAAGGCCTCGCATCATTCGATACGATTTTTACTTCCGTGATGTTGTTGTTCTCATCGATGGTGCCCTCGATGATGAGCTGAGGCGCCATATTTCCGTCATTATTCGGGTAGACGATCTTATACTCCGCCTCATTCTGCGCCTTGCTCAAATTCATGATACGGGCGATCCCTGCGGTCTTGACGGCGTTGATGCTTGCCTTGTCGCGTGCGCTGTTGGCGTCGCCGAGCACGGTGACGAATACCGGAACGGCGATCGCGGTAAGTACGGCAATGATCGCAACGACGATCAACATTTCGGCAAGCGTAAAGCCTTTCTTCATTCTTTTCAGCATTGTTGTTTCTCCTTCTGTCATGAAATATATTTATTTTGATCGTTGCCGGGATGAAGCAACGGTTAAAACCCAAGTGTTTGCGGCGGGCGATTTATACGCCGCCCGAGGACATCATGAATACGGGCAGGTAGATGGCGATGACGACGAACCCGACGACGACGCCGAGCACGATGGTGATCGCGGGCTCCAGCAGCCCGAGCGCGCGGTCGGAAGCGGCGGTCGCCTCCTCCGAATAGAACAGCCCCGTCGTGCGAAGGGTATCCTCGAGCATGCCCGAAGATTCCCCCACCGTGATCATCTCGATGAGCATGGCGGGCAGATATTGCGAGCCTGCGAGCGCCTCCCCGAGGCTCATGCCGCTCTCGAGCTTCACGACGGCCTCGTTGAGCTCCTTGCCCACGCAGCGCAGGTCGACCACGCGGCTGACGATGCCGAGCGCCCGCGTTACGGGAATGCCCGCCGCGAGCAGCGTCGCGAGGGTGTTGGCCGTCTGCGCCGCCGCGTTGTAGCGTGCGATCTTGCCGAGCACGGGCATCTTCAGGCGCATCTTGGAAAAGAGCATCTTGCCCTTCTCCGTCTTTCCGTAGAAGTAGAGCGCGAGGATGACCGCGACGAGGACGATGAGCAGCAAATACCACCAATTTTGGAAAAACCCGGAGATGGCGATGAGAATGCGCGTGACGACGGGCAGTTCCGCCCCGAACGAAAGCAGCGTCTCCGTCATCGTGGGCACGAGCACCACCATGACGACCGCGATCACGACGATCGCCAGCACGAGCACGATGATGGGGTACATCAGCGCGGATTTTACCTTTCTCTGCACCCTGTTCGCATGGGAATAGTACGCTTCGAGGCTGCAGAACGACTGTTCCAGCGTGCCCGATTCCTCGCCCGCGCGCACCGTCTCGATGAACACCGCGGGCACCTTTTTCCCGTTCTTTTCGAGGCTGTCGGCGAGCGAATATCCCGCCGCGACGTCCTCCGCGCACGCGCGCAGAATGCGGCGCATCAGCTTATCGCTGCTCTGTTCCGCGATGAGCTCGATGGTGCGCGTCATGGAGAGCCCCGCCCGCAGCATGATATAAAATTGGTTTGCGGTGATGGCCAGCGTCTTGTTGCTCACCCACAGGGGCTCGTTGATGTCGATGCTGAACTTCCGCCCGTTGCGGACGGGTTTGATGGATTCGACGACCGCATACGTCTTGCGGATCTCGCCGATCGCTTCAAACTCATCGTACGCCTCGATCACGCCGTTTACGGTGGAACCGTCCTGCGCGACCGCACGATACTTAAACGTCTGCATACGTCCTCCTTGTGCTTGTTTCCCTTATGCGGCTTGCGCCGCGTCTTTATATCGTATTTCTGCGGACATACTCCGCGTCGTGTGCGGCGGCGCGTGCCGTCTCGCCCGTGATGACCTGCCTGCGGTACAGCGCGATGAGCGAATTGTCCATCGTCACCGATCCCTCGGAGGCGGACGTCGCCATTGCGCTTGCGATCTGCGGCGTCTTGCCCTCGCGGATGAGATTTCTGATCGCGGGCGTCACCATCATGAGCTCGCACGCCGCGACCCTTCCCCCGCTGCGCTTGGGAAGCAGCTGCTGCGACAGAACGGCCATGAGCGTCGTGGAGAGCTGCATCCTGATCTGGCGCTGCCGCATCTCGGGGAACACGTCCACGACGCGGTCGACGGAATCGGGCGCCGAGTTGGTGTGCAGCGTGGCGAACACGAGGTGCCCCGTCTCCGCCGCCGTCAGCGCCGTCTCGATGGTCGCAAGGTCGCGCATCTCGCCGACGAGGATGACGTCGGGATCCTCGCGCAGCACGGCGCGCAGGCCGGAAGCATAGCTCTCGGTGTCCGCGCCGATCTCCCGCTGGTTGATGACGCATTTATCGGGCTTATAGATGTATTCTATGGGATCTTCGAGTGTGATGATGTGCCCGTTCTTGGTGTGGTTGATGCAGTTGAGCATGGCGGCGAGCGTCGTCGACTTGCCCGACCCCGTCTCCCCCGTCACGAGCACGATGCCCCGCTTCAGCTTGGGCAGCTTTTCCACCGTCGGCGGCAGGCCGAGCGTGGAGAGTTCGGGAATGGTCTCGGAGAGAATGCGGATGGCCGCCGAGACCGACCCCTGCTGGCGGAACAGATTGATGCGGCAGCGGATGGCCCCCGGGAAGGTAATCGCAAGGTCGAGCTCTCCCCTCTTCTCTATCTTGGCGTACTCCTCTCCCGCCATGTCGCGCGCATAGGCCTCGCAGTCCGCCGCGGTGAGCGTGTTGCCGAAGTCGATCAGTTCGCCGTCCACGCGGATGCGGGGCGGAAGCCCGCGCACGAGGTGGATATCCGAAGCGCCGTGCGCCTTGGCATTTGCGATGAGCGTATCGAGTTGGATGTGCATGCCTTCCCTCCGTCCTTATTCTATGGTCGCATTGAGAACGCCGAGCGCCTCTTCCGCCGAGGTCACGCCCTCGAGCACCAGCCTGCGGCAGTCCGCGATCAGCGGAACGAACGCGCCGCTTGCGATCTCCTTTTCGAGCTGCGCCGTGTGGGTGCCCGAGGCGACCGCGTGTTTCATCTCTCTGTCGAGGATCAGGATCTCAAAGACGGCCGTCCGCCCCGAGTACCCCGTGTGGAAGCACTGCGGGCAGCCCCTGCCGCGGTAGAAGCGGATGCCGGCGTCCTCCTTGCAGCCGAGGGCGCGGAGCTGCGCGGCCGAAGGCGTGTATTCCTCCTTGCAGTTGGGGCAGATGCGCCGCACGAGCCGCTGCGAGACCACGCCGTTGAGCGCGTCGGAAATGAGATAGGGCGCAACGCCGATATCGACGAGGCGGTCGATGGCGGAGAGCGCGTCGTTGGTGTGCACGGTGGAGAGCACGAGGTGCCCCGTGATGGCCGAGCGGATGGCGATCTCCGCCGTCTCGCTGTCCCGGATCTCGCCGATGGCGATGATGTCGGGATCCTGCCGCAGGACGGAACGCAGCCCGCCCGCGAACGTCAGCCCCGTCTTTTCGTTGATCTGAACCTGCGTCACGCCGTCGATATCGTATTCCACGGGATCCTCCAGCGTGACGAGGTTGACTTCGTCGGTGTTGAGCGAACGGATCATCGTGTACATGGTGGAAGATTTGCCCGAGCCCGTGGGGCCGACGATGAGCACCATGCCGTGGGCGCACGCGATCAGGCGGTTGTACTTTTCGAGATTGCTCCCCTCCAGCCCGATCGCCTTGGCGTCGAGCAGCTGCGCCGACTTATCGAGCAGCCTTATCACGACCTTTTCGCCGTACATGGCGGGCAGCGTAGACATACGGAGGTCGATGCTGTGCCCCTTTACGAGCACGTTGGCGCGGCCGTCCTGCGGCACGCGGGACTCCGCGATGTCCATCCCCCCCATGATCTTCAGGCGGGAAACGACGGTGCGCTTCAAGTCCTCGGGCACGGTGAGCACCGTGCGCAGCTTGCCGTCCACGCGCATGCGCACGACGACCTCGTCCACGCGGGGCTCGATGTGGATATCGCTCGCGCGCTCCGCCGCCGCGCGTTCGAGAATGGAATTGACGAGGCGGACGGTCGGCGCCGATTGCTGTGCGTCGTCGGCGACTTCCTCCGCGCGTGCACGGGCGCCCGCGTTCTCCCGCGAGGCGTCGCTGCGCATCTCCTCGATGGCACGGGCAACGCCCTCGTTGCCGTACAGCGTCGAGATCGCCTTGTTGACGGCGGCCGTCGTCGCGATCTTGGGCAGAACGCGCTTGCGCGTCGCCGTGCGCACCTCCTCGAGCGCGACGAAGTTCAAGGGATCGGACATGGCGAGCGTGAGTTCGTCCCGCTCCAATTTTACGGGCACGACGCCGTGGCGGCGTGCGATGTTCTTGGGAACGACGGCGGCGAGTTCAACGGGGATGCGCACCTTGGTCAAATCGATAAAGTCGATGCCGAGCTGCATTTCCAGCGTCTCGATGAGCAGCTGTTCGTTGATGATGCCCTCTTCGATGAGAATGGTGCCGAGCCGTTCCTTTTTCGACTTCTGCAGGGCGAGCGCTTGGTCGAGCTGTTCCTGCGTGATCGCGCCGTTATTCACGAGAATGTCGCCGAGGCGAAGATATTCCATGCTTTTCTCCTTTGCGGATGGCTTCCGCGGGTCAGTTGTTCGTCCTCTTCGCGAGGTGCGTCTTGAGTTCGCGCTTCAAAATCGCGATATCGATGGGCTTGGCGACGTGGCCGTCCATGCCGCAATCGGCCGCCATTTTCCTGTCCTCGTCGAAGGCGTTCGCCGTCATGGCGACGATGGGAATGGAAGCGAGGCTCCTATCCTTGAGCGCGCGGATCTTGCGCGTCGCCTCGTAGCCGTCCATCACGGGCATCTGAATGTCCATCAGGATGAGCGAATAGTACCCGGGCGCGGACGAACTCACCTTTTCCACGGCGATCTTGCCGTCCTCCGCCGTCTCCACTTCGAACCCGCTCTCCAAAAGGATCTCCTCCGCGATCTCGCGGTTGAGCTCGTTGTCCTCGACGAGGAGCAGGCGCTTGCCCTTGAACAGCTTGATCTCGTCCTCCGAGGCGAGCGCCGAAGAGGCGGTGTCGCGGTCGGGCGTGCGCTTCTCGATCACCGAGACGAGCGTCTCGCGCAGCTCGGAGAGGAAGATGGGCTTGTTGCAGTAGGCGGTGACGCCGATGTCCTTGGCCTCCTCCATGATCGACGAAACATCGTATGCCGAAATGATGATGATGGGGATCTCGTCTCCCACGATCCTGCGGATCTGGCGGACGATCTCGAAGCCCGAGAGGTCGGGCATCACCCAGTCGATGATGTACACGGAGAAGGAGTCGCCCACCTCCACCGCCTGCTGGGCGCGGAGCACCGCTTCCTTGCCGTACAGCGTCCATTCCGAACGCATGCCGATCCGCATCAGCATCTTGGAGACGCTGTCGCAGGTATCGAAGTTGTCGTCCACGACGAGGGCGCGCAGCCCCACGAGCTCGTGGATGACCTCCACGAATTTCCGCTCCGATTGCAGGCGGAACTGCAGGTTGATGATAAATTCGCTGCCCTTGTTCTTCTCGGTTTTCAGCTCGATGGTGCCGCCCATGGTGTCGATGATGCTCTTGGTGATCGCCATGCCGAGCCCGGAGCCCTGAATGCCGCTCACCGTGGAGGTGCGCTCGCGCTCGAAGGGCTCGAAGATGTGCTGTGCAAATTCTGCGCTCATGCCGATGCCCGTGTCCTTCACGCGGATCTCATAGGCGCCGTACCCTGCGGGCGCCCCCGCCTTCTGGCGGATGGTGAGCGAGACCGAGCCGCCCGCCGGCGTGAATTTGATGGAGTTGGAGAGCAGGTTGAGAAGCACCTGGTTGATGTGCAGTTTATCGCAGAAGATGTCCTCGTCCACGATGTCGAGGGTGTCCATGTAGAAGTTGAGCTGCTTGCTCTTCATCTGCGTCTGGATGATGTTGCGCATGTCGCGGAAGATATCGGAGATATTGCAGGGCTTCTCCTCGATGTTGAGTTTTCCGCTCTCGATGCGCGACATGTCGAGGATATCGTTGATGAGCGAGAGCAGGTGATTGCCCGAGGAGAGGATCTTCTTGAGATAGTCCTGCACGCGCTCCTTGTTGTCGATGTTGGCCTCGGCGAGGGCCGTAAAGCCGAGAATGGCGTTCATCGGGGTGCGGATATCGTGCGACATATTGGAGAGGAAGGCCGTCTTGGCGCGCTCCGCCGCCTCCGCCTTGTGGAGCTTCTCTTCGAGCACGGCGCGGTCGACGGTCTTCTTGATCGCCCGCTTGGCGGCCTGCCGCATCCAGAACACATAGGCGAGGAAGGCGAGAAGGCACACGGCGCCCACGATGATGAACACGATCCCCACGCGCTCCACGTCGCCGAAGGCGAGCGAGGAAGGAACGCTGATGCAGATCTCCCACTGGTCGGCGACGACGCCGCGGGCGGGCGCATAGTAGAAGTCCAGCCACTGCCCCGTCGTCTGGGAGCGCACCTGCGTATAGCCCCGTTTGAGCGCGCAGATGTCCTCTTTCAACTCTTCCGCCGACTTTCCCCCCGTCTCCAACTGAAAATCGTCGAAGGAGCGGAGGCGGTACGACGTATCGTATACCATGTTCCCCGTCTCGGGGTCGGTCTTGGCGCCGTGCAATGTGTCCATGATCGCGTCGTGCTGTTCGCTCGTGACGTCGAAGATCATGACGCTCGCATTGGAATTATAGATGTTGTCGGTGCGCAGCATAGAGGGCAGCTGCGAGAGCACCGTAACGCCGTACAGCAGCGCGACGGGCTGCCCGTTCTTCAGAATGGGCACGAAGTGCGCGATGAGCTGCGTCCCCTCCCAGCCCTCTCGTTTGCTCTCGAAGCGGTGCGAGATGTGCTTGCCGTGCTGCAATTCCGTCTCGTACTCGAATTGGTTCATGGTCGCGGGCAGCGTATGCTCGTCGGGCAGATAGATGACGTCGTTGGGCAGCAAAATGCGTAAATTCAGCGTCTGTTGCAGCGGCTTGATCTCGGAGAGGCTCTCGAGCAGCGCGTCCTCGTCCACCGTGTCCGTGTCGAACGCGCCGCAGTTGGCGAGGATAGCCGCCATCGATTCGAGCACCTCGCCGTCCCGTTCGAACTTGGAATTGATCTGGTCGATCACGGTGTTGGCAGCGTCCTCGAACTGATCCATTCCGCGGTTGCGCGCGATGCGGTCGCACCCGAAATAGGCCGCGAGAAAGCTCATGATGATGACGGTGATCAGGATCGCCGTCGCCAGCATGCTGCTCTCTCCGAAAAACAGGTTTTTCGCATGGTGGATGATGTTGCTTTTTTGTTTCTTTCGTTCCGCCATTCGTCTCTCCGTTTGCGCTGTCCGTCTGCCCGCAGAATCAGCCCGTGATGCTCTTTTCGTACTCCTTGATGGCCTCCACCGTCCGCCCGTAGTCGGCGGTCACGGCGGGAAGATACTGCTCTGCGCCCTTTAAGTCGCCGCCCCGCAGAATTTCCGTCAGCGCAGCCGCCGACTTCTCAAGCGTCGTGAAGCTCAAATTCTGGCACATGCCCTTGATGGTGTGCGCCGCGCGGAACGCCTCCTGCGCGTTGCCCTCTCCGAGCGAGCTCATCAGCAGGGCGTAGCTCCCGTCGCCGGGAAATTTCAGCACAAACTTCTGCACCAGCCGTTCGCTCCGCAGCCGAGCGATCACGTCGGCATAGTCGCCACCGAGCGCTTCGTAACATTGTTCGAGTGTCATTCTTCTTCCTCCCTTCCGTCGACCACATCGGCGACCTCGTCGCCCATGGAGTCGTCATAGAAATGATAATTCGCCTTGCCCGCCTTTTTGGAGGCATACAGCGCGATATCCGCCTTATGGAACAGCTCGGCATAGGTCTGCGTCTTTTCCGTCATCTCCGCCACGCCCATGCTCACCGTCACCTCGAAGTCGTCCACCTTGCCGCACAGCGCCTTGAACACGCGTGCGATGATGACGTGAATATCCGCGTCGTAGTCGAAGATGATGAGAAATTCATCGCCGCCGATACGGGCGCACATGTCGTGTACCCGCGTGCTGTGCACGAGGCGCTCCGCCACTTCGCGCAGCACCTTGTCGCCGAAGAGGTGGCCGTAGAGGTCGTTCACGTTCTTGAAGCTGTCGATATCGAGCACGGCGACGGCATACTTGCGCTGGGGGAAGTGCGAAAACTTCTGCGCGAGCTCCTCGCTCACGCCGTCACGGTTCAGAAGCCCCGTAAGCGGATCGCGGATGGATCTCTCCTTGAGCTCCTTGATGGCGACGTGGGTATCGTGCACGTCCACCACCTTCCCGATGGCGCTCTCGATGGTTGGCTTGGGGTCGTCCGTCCAGAAGGTGCGGAAGATCAGATTGTACCAGCGGCTCTCCCCGCCGATGCGCAGCATGCACTCCTGGCGGAAGTCGGGCTTGTCGGGCGACGTCTTTCTGAAGTAGCTCCTGAACTGCTGCTGCCAGCCCAAACCGAGCTGCATCTGCAGGCGCGGATCCCCCGCGGGATTGGCGACTTCCTCCTCCATACCCAGCTTTTTCGCACCCCAGGGTGACAATTTTAGGATATTGTCCTCCACGTTGTATTCGAATTGGATCTCCTCCGTGAGCTCGGCGTAGAAGTTGAACTTCATGCGCTCGTAGTCGAGGAGCTTCAGCGTACGCTCGGAGGCGTTCGCCGTCTTGGCGTGCCGCGCGGCGTCGGCGTAATTTTTGATCTCGCGCTTGGATTCGAGCACGGTCACGTCCTGCGAGAGCGAATCGCGGATGTGCTCGAACTCCTCGGAGAGGCACTCGAGCAGCAGCGGGTTGAACGCCCCGCACTTGCCCGAGAGGATCATTTCCTTGGCCTCCTCGTGGGAGAGGGCGGGCTTATACACCCGCGGGCTCACGAGGGCGTCGTACGCGTCCGCAATGGAGACGACCTGCGCCGAAATGGGGATATCGTCCCCCATCAGCCCCTCGGGATATCCCCCGCCGTCCCACCGCTCGTGGTGCCAGCGGCAGATCTCATAGGCACGCAGCACGAGGGGATTGTCCCTGTGCATGGAGAGCCCGCTGAGCATCTTCGCGCCGATCATGCTGTGCGTCTTCATAATGGCATACTCCTCTGCGGTGAGTTTGCCGGGTTTGTTGAGAATTTTATCGTCGATGCCGATCTTCCCGATGTCGTGCAGGGTGGAGGCCATGCTGATCACCGAGATCTCCGTCTCCGACAGCGGGTACCTGTCTGTCTTTCTCGAGAGGTTGCGAAGCAGCAGGTCGGTGATGATGCGCACATGCAGGATGTGCGGCCCGCTCTCGCCGTTGCGGAACTCCACGATGTGGCTGAGAATATCCAGCATCATGCTCTTGTTCTGCTCTTTTTCGTTGAGCTGCGCTTCGATGATCCCGATGAGTTTGCGCTGCTTTGCGTAGAGGAAGATGGTATTCAGCACGCGGCGGTGGACGATGGAGGCGTCAAACGGGCGCATGATAAAGTCGGTCGCGCCTAACTCGTACGCCCGCTCGATCTGCGCGGACGCCGTCTCCGCCGAGACCATGATGACGGGCAGATCCTCGATCAGATGGCTGCGGTTCATCTCGGTGAGCACATCGAAGCCGTCCTTTTTGGGCATGACGATATCGAGCAGCACCAGCGTAAATGCGTCCTTTTCCCGCCCCAGTATGTCAATTGCGACTTCCCCGTCCTCCGCTTCCGTCACGTCGAATTCGTCCGCGAGCATATCGGCAAGGATGGAACGGTTCATCTCGGAATCGTCTACGATCAGGATCCTTTCCCTTGCATGCTTTTTTTGCATCGTCTGAACCTTCTTTTTATTTCTTTTCCTGCGCGAACACGCGCTGGGGCGGCGCGACCGTGGTGGTCATGCGGATCAGCCCTTGGGCGATGAGTTCCTCCGTCTCCCGGTAGGGCACGGCGTAGTCGCCCGCGGGGGCGTCCGTCCTCTCCACGCCGAGGGCGTCCATCACCATCGCGATGAGCTCGCAGCCGAGGCGTGCCCTCTTCTCGTTGCGGATGCGGAACAGGCACGGCGCGTCCTCGTCGGCCTTGTTGGAGGAGGCGTCCTCCACCTTATAGCGCGTTTCGGCGAACCCCGCGGGGTCGAGCGGGAGGTAGAGGCAGAGGATCTTGCCGCGGAAGCCCAGCCGCGCGACGAGCGTCTGCCCGCAGCGGAAGGACTCCTTTCTCCAGCTCATGCGGCTCTTTGCGCCGAGGTAGGAGAGCAGCTCGTTTTTGAGCATGCTGTAGCGGCGCTTGGTGTCGTCGTCCGATTGGATGATGCGTGCCGTAAAGCTGCGGTCGTAGCGCATCGTGCCGTCCCGGTCGCCCGCGAGCCCCGCCGCAAGTTCGATCTCCGCCCCCTCTGCGGCGGTCTCTTCCGCCTCTTCAACGGGTGCGGTTTCTTCTATCGTCTCTTGAACGGCTTCCTCTATTTTCTCCTCTTGAACGGGTTCCTCTGTCGTCTCTTGAATAACTTCTTCCTTCGTTTCTTCCTGAACAGGCTCTTCTTTCACCTCTTCGGCGGGTGCGGCCTCTTCCGCAACCTCCTCCTGAACAGGCTCTTCTTTCGC
This sequence comes from uncultured Clostridia bacterium, assembly GCA_947629845.1. Taxonomy (GTDB): domain Bacteria; phylum Bacillota; class Clostridia; order Christensenellales; family Borkfalkiaceae; genus Gallimonas. The sequence goes on along the minus strand of CANRFD010000013.1, from coordinate 5,700 downwards.
CTCTTCCACGGGTGCAGCTTCCTCCGCCGCCTCCTCCTGAACAGGCTCCTCTTTCGCCTCTTCCACAGGCGCAGCTTCCTCCGCCGTCTCCTCCTGGACAGGCTCTTCCTTCGCCTCTTCGACGGGCGCGGCTTCTTCCTTCGCCTCTTCTTGAACAGGCTCTTCCTTCGCCTCTTCCGCGGGTGCGGCTTCCTCCGCAACCTCTTCCACAGGTGCGGCCTCTTCCACGACAACGGTATAATATTCGACGACCTCTCCGTAGCGTACGGCCGCCTGTTTTTCGCCGGCCTCGTTCATTTCGGGCGGGTCGACGGTAAAGTCGTACACGCGTTCCTCGTACGGTTCGGCGTCGAAGTGCGCCGTCACGATCACGCCGTCCGCAACAAACCGCTCCCCCACCGTAAATTTGGTCTGGGCGGCGGAGGCGTCGACGCCGATGCCCACGAGCTTGCGTTCGGGGGCGGGCTTCACGTCAAACGCCGCGAGGATATCCTGCTTCTTCTGCGCCAGCGTGTTCTTGTGCACCGTGAGAAGTATGAACGCCAAGAGCGCTGCGGCGGCCAAGACGATCTCCACAACGATGAGAACGAGTACCGCCGAGGATACCGATCCGTCGAGCGTACGTCCGAATATGGCGGCTCCCATTAAGTTCGACATAATTTCTCCTTTCGCCGGTGCGCCATCCGTACAACGGAGGCAAAACGCCGCGGGTCGCGCACGCGGCGCGCCCACATTATGACGCCGACACTTTTTTCATTATAGAACAATTTCCGGCAAAATGCAAGAAAAACGTGCATTTTCTGCGTGGAAAGTGTATTACGATGTGAGTTTTCGGTCAAGGGGAACAACCGTCACGCCGTTTTGCCACAGCGGCGTTCCGTCCCCGTCCCCGATCTCGACGGAAATTTCCACCGAGCCGTCCACGTTCAGCGTAAACCGGACCGACTGTATCACCGCGCCGCCGTACTGCGCCCCGTCCACGAGCAGATACGAAGCGTCCTCCGCGGCGTTCCCGGAGGCGGAAGGCTTGCTCACGACGAGCTTCCCTTCCCGCACCGTCATCGTGCAATTTTCGCCGTAAGACGCGCTGTCGTACTGCACGGCGTCGCCGCCGCCCGAAAAATTCCTGCCGAAGCGCACCTCGCCCACGGCGAGCTCCATGACGTCTGCGCCGAGCACGGACGCCTTGGAGGCGACCTCCATCTGCTCGCCCGAGCCGAACAGCATCGAAGTTCCCACCGCCGCGATGGAGACGAATATGACGAGCACGGCAATGGAGATGAGCATCTCCACAAGGGTGAGTCCCTTGCGTCCCGTCAGCCGCCTACGCATTGCCGTCCCCCTTGCGGTACGAGGAGTACTCCCCGTCCCCGTAGCGGTCGGTCGTCACGGTCACTTTGCCGCCCACGCCCTCGGGGTCGTCCGCGTCGGCGATCTCCACCTCGACCGTGCCCTTCTTCTCCGTCATCTGCTCCATCTCCGTCACCGAAGAATAGTAGTCGCTGTCGTTTTGTTTGGCAACATTGTTCAGCTGCATCGCCGTCGTGAGCATGGTCACGATGATCGTCGTGCCGAAGGCGGCGATCAGAACGGCGCACAGGATCTCTATGAAGGTCTCGCCCCTCCGCGAGCGCAATTTTTTGAAAAGTTTCCGCATGTCAGGCGACCTCCCCGCGGGAGACGGTCACATTTTTCTTGTCCCACGTCACGCAGACGGTTCTCTTTTGCCGCGTCGTCACCGAGACGTCCCCCCCGTCGGTGTAGGAAAAGACGGGCGTGCTCTCCTCGTCGATCTCGCGCACGTCGGCCTTCCAATAGGCGCTCACGGCATATGCGGCGCCCCCCTCCGCGGCGAAGGAAAAGGTCATGATCAAGTCGTAATTCGCCCCCATGATCAGCGTTCCGTTCACCCTGCCGATGCCGCCCTCTGCCGAAGACACGGTGAAGGCATACCGCCTCTCGGCGGGCATAAAGTCGGCGGCGTGCGTCTTGTCCGAGGGGTCGGCTGCACGGTACCACGCCTGCGGCACCGAGAGATAGGGCACCACGGCGTCGCACTGCGCGCGGATGGCCGCGACCAGCTTGCTCGCCTGCAGCCCCTCGCGCTCGGCGGTCTCCCCCTCCGTCTCATCCTCGGCGGCGGGAAGCGTCGCCGTGCCCGCACGCTCCTTTTCGGGGATCAAATCAAATCCGCCCGCCCCGTCCGGGCGCAGCAGATTCAGGCTGTACGTATCCGTCTGCTCGCGGCTGTTCGTGGCGGCGTCGTACGTCCGCGTCGAAACATAGTCGTACTCCACATCGGCAGAGCGGTACTCAAGCCCGTCGAGCATATCCGCCATGAGCAGGGCTGCGGAGGAGACGGAATAGTACGCCTGCCGATCCTCCTGCGCATGGGAGTAACGCCCCGCGTTGGTCGCGGCCATGGTGAGCGCCGTGACGCCCGCCACCGTGCAGAGCAGGAACAGGATGAGCGCTATGACCATCGAAGCGCCCCTTTGCGCCCCGCGTTTTAATGCCGCCCTCTTGAATACCGCCCTCTTCATGCCGTCCCTCCGGGGCACAGCTTTCTCCGCTCCGCCGCCAAGGCGGGCACGCCCTGCACCGCATATGCGGCCGCACCCGTCCGCGCGCCTTCAAGCGCGTATCCCTCGGGCGCCTCCGCGATGAGATCTTCCGTGAGCCAGTCGCCGTAGTGGAACATCACGCCGGAGAGCTTCTCCCCCTCGGCGCCGCCCGTCATCACGCCCCTGCCCGAGATCATGGGATAGGGATAGAATTTCGTCAGCCCGCCCCGCTCGGCGTACGGTAAAACGTTGTTGTACACGCCGTGATCGGTGTCGACGAAGTAACAGCCGCCGTTGCCGTCCCCTGCGGAGCCGTCCGCATAGGTGGGAGAGGTCAAAAAGCTCTGCCCGCTGTATCCCTCGATCTTGCCGTAGTCGTATTCAAATCCGCCGAAGCCGCCCTCTGCGCAGACCTTGCGCAGAGCCGCCGCGGAATACAGCGCGTTTGCGCCCTCTCCGCTCCCCGCGTAGGCGATCCCCTTCTGCGGAATATAGTAATTTTTTTGAGAAGCCGCGCCGTCCCCCTCGAACGTCCCGTATACGGAGCCCGCCGAGCCCCAGACATACGTCCCGTCCGCGCTCTCGCCGTACACGACGGCGCAATAGTTGCCGTCTGCCGAAAGGGATGCGGCCGCCCCGCCTTCCGCGGAGCCTTCGATTTGGCCGACGAGCCCCGCCGCGCGTTCGCCTGCGCCCGTGATGTGCCCGGCGGCATAGCAGCCCACAATTTCCGCAGGCTGCGCGCCCGCCTTCACGGTGCCCGCAAGCCCGCCGGCGCACACGCCGATCACGCTGCCCGCCGCATAGCTCTTCGCAACGGCCGTCCCCGCAAGGCAACCGACGAGCCCGCCCGCACAGGCAGAACTCCCGTCCGCGCGCCCCGTCGCCACGGAGGCCGAGCACTGCGTGATGCTCCCGCCCTCCGCATATCCTACAAGCCCGCCCGTCACGCCCGCGCCCTGTACGCGCGCAGAGGAGCCGCCCGCGCCGCTCCCCGCCTCCGCATACACCTGGCAGCCGGCGAGTTCGCAGCCTATCCCCGTCCCGAGCAACGCCCCCACGCCCATTTCGTACGCCGAAGCGACCGCGGCGGGCATGCGGGAGCCGACGTCGGGATCGACGAGGCGGATATCGTACAATTTCGCTCCGTAGCCATAGCCGAACAGCCCCGCATAGAAGGGCGCGTCCGCATGGAGGCGTCGAACGGAGAAAAAGTTCCCATAGTAAGTGAACGCGGGCGGCAGGGCGATGGGCTCGAAGGGAATGCGCTCCCCGCCCTTCGTCCATTCTTCGCAGCCGAGGTCGATGTCCGCGACCTGTCTTGCGGCCGTAATTTTTTGCACGTCGCTGCGGTAGCGGTAGTTGGAGCCCTCTGCCGCATATGCGCTGCCGCCCGAATAGTCGGCGGCGGGAAGCGCGGCGGCAAACCCCTCTGTCGCCTCGGTGAGTTTTCCGAGATTTTGCAAGTGCCGCCCGCAGGCGATCGTGGCGGTCGTGCCGTCCGATGCCCCGAACCAGCCGTTGAACACGGCGTACCCCGTGCGCGGCGCCACGGTGTCGTCGATGGCGGTGCCGTCCCCGGTCAGGCCGAACACCGTCACGTCGGCACGCACGTCGTCGCCGAGTTTGAAGAAGCCGCCGAACGCCGCCGAACGCTTCGCCCATGCGGCAAATTTCCCCATCGGCGGCTGCGGCACAAGAGCGCCGTACTGCGAAAGCGCCCCGTCGCGGACGGTATCCTCGTCCAAAGCGGGGTCGGGCGTGTCGAGCACGACGGTGTACACGACGCCCGCCGACAGCGCGTTTGCGGCTTGGTCGACGACGCGATCCCCGTACGAATACGTCCTGTAAATCGCGGTCTCGTCAAGCGTAAGCGCCGTATAGGCGTTCCCCGCCGCGTCGGCGAGGGAGATGCGCACGGCGAGCTTTTCGGGCGCGCCCGCCACCTTGGGAATGCAAAAATTCAGCGCAAGCGTCTCGTAGTTGGAAATTGTCAGCTGCGGCACGGGAAGCTGGGCCGTGTTTCCCGCCCCCTCCCCTGTCTCGTAGAAGTAGTACCCCGTCCTCTCGCTCTTGCGAAGGTCGGCGTCCGAGGCGAGCAGGTGCAGACGGGCGACGGCGGCTCCGAAGTCCTCTGCCGCGTCCCCGAAGGGCGTCTCCCGCCAGAACACTTCGCCCACCGTACCGCTCTCCGACTGAAATCCGAGGGCGAAGTAGCCGTCGTCGACGTCGCCCGAGAGCGCGCCGAGGGGCCGAAGCTAGCGCATGCGCGCGTCCTTGCAGGTCGCCCCGTCCTCGTCGTACCGATAGCTGAAGAGATAGCGGTAGCCCCCCGCCCCCGCGTCCGCCTCGGCGGGCTCGCCGAACGAGCGCAACGCCTCGAGTTCGCCCGAATTGCGGAGGGAGACGAGGCGGCTCTGCGCCGCGACGGCGACGGATTCGGCATTCTTGTCGTACTCCGTCCCGCGCACCGTCAAAGGGTCGATCGCGAGAACGCCGATCGTCGCAAGAATGGCGACGAGGGCGACCACGATGAGCATCTCCGCCAGAGTAAACCCGCGGCTTTTATGAAGTTTTTTGGGAAATCTCCTCTCCGCCACCTGCGTTCTCCCCGACGGGCGCGCCCACGCGCCTAATATATGGATGTCGTTGCCATTATACTATCATATTCACGGCTTGTCAACAAAAAATCGTTCGGTTTGCGTACAAACTTTAGATTTTTGCCGCCCGAATTTTCGCGAAAAAAAAAGCGGAAAACGCGCAAAACCCGCAGCGTTTCCCGTTTTTCGCACAGCGGCACCAAAAATTGTTTCCGCTTTTTCCCGAAATTTCCTTACTTTTTCACGACAGGATACATTTCCCGAACGATATGCTCCGCATAGATGCGCGCCACGTTCACGCCCGTCACCCGCTCGATCCCGCCGAAAAAGGCGTTGGAGTTGACCTCGCACACCGTCGGCCCGCCGCGGCCGTATAAGAGGTCGATGCCGCAGTAGTCCAGCCCGAGCGTCTCCGCAACGCCCTCGGATATCCGCCGCGTCTCCCCGTCTAAATCGCACGCCTCGCCCACCACGAGCGTGTAACCGTTCAGCGTCAGACCTCCCGTGAAGACAGTCTTCCCCTGCTCTCCCTTGAA
>CANRFD010000012.1 GCA_947629845.1 uncultured Clostridia bacterium | reverse complement strand
ACCCCTACCCCTCCCCCTTGCGCAGGGGGAGGGCAAGAGACAGGCGGGGGAAGAGGGGACATTATAATAAGGACATCCTTCGACACGCCGCCGACCGCGGGTGCGGTCGGCGGCGGCTCAGGATGACGTGATTATGTGGCGGGGCAGGATGACGCAGTTTACCGCTGCGAGGGGATAAGGTGGGCGTGATCATGGCTCAATCCCCATCACCGCCTACGGCGGAGCTTCCCCTTTGGAAAAGGGGAAGCCTTGGGTGCGGTTCGCGGGATCAGGGTGGAGCCCCACCCCCGTCCCTATGGGACACCCCCTCCCGAGGAGGGGGCGAGAGAGAGGGCAGGAGAAGGGAAGGGGAAGGAGAGGGGAAGATGAGAAGGTGGGAGTTCGAGGTGGAGGGGTTGGCCGTTCAACGGGCGGTCGAGAAGATCGGGAAGGCAGGTATCCCCATCATTTCGGTGCAAAAAACGCAAAAAAACGGGGTGCGCATTGCCGTTGACGGAAAACACCGCAAAAAAGTTTTTGCAATTTTGCGCGGTACGTGCTATAATGTAACAAAAGTACGCGCCCGCGGTGCGGAGAGGCTCTTTGCGGCGGGCAAACGGCTCGGCGGCATTGCGCTGGGCGGGGTCATCGCCCTGTGCGGCGTGCTCTTCTTCGAGAGCCGCGTGCTACGCATCGACGTTGTGGGGAGCGGGGCATACTACGAGGAGGAAGTGCGGGCCATTCTCTCCCGCGGAGGGGTGGGCGTTCTCTCGGCCGCTCCCGAAAACACGGCGGGGCTGACGGCGGAAATTTTGTCGCTTCCCCGCGTGAGTTTCTGCACTCTGAAAAAATCGGGCGGCATTCTCACCGTTTCGGTGGAGGTGAGCGGCGAAGCGGAGCCGCTTAAAGAAGGCCCGCTCTTGGCGCCCGCCTCGGGCACGCTGGAGGAGCTGTTCGTGGTGCGGGGCACCCCGTGCCGCTCCGTAGGGGACGAGGTGAAGGAGGGCGACGTGCTCGTCGCGAGCCAGGCAAGCTACGGCGGGGAGCAGAGGAGCGTGCTCGTAATTGCGCGGGCGACGGTCGTCTTTCCCGTGCGGGCGGAATACGAACTCGGAGAGGAGTGGGCGCGCTTTCAGGCCTATCTCGACTACGGCGAGTTGGAGGAAATACATACGGAGAGGACGGAGCGGGGCTGCCTCGTTACGGGCATTGCGAAAAGAGCGGTCTCCGTCAATCTCGGTTAGGAGGAAATTACGGCTACTACTGTTACGGTGGATACGGGCACGCCGGACAAGCTCGGCGCGGTGCTCGGCGTATTCGACGAAAATCTCAACGTCATCGCGCGGGAGCTCGGGCTGCTGGCGCGCGTCGAGGGGACTGCCATCGTCTTTGAAGGCGAGGCGGCGGAGACGGGCGCGGAGGTCGTGCGGAGCCTGCTTTCGACCATCGAGGCGGGGGAGGAGATCGACAAGCGCAGCCTGACCTACTGCATCGAACTTGCGAGGGAGGGGCGCGCCGCCGATATCGGGGGCGTGATGAAGGACGTCGTCGCCGTCTCTTCGCGCGGGAAGCCCGTCAAGTGCAAGACGGTGGGGCAGAAGAAGTACGTGGAGGCCATAAAGAGCAACACCGTCACCTTCGGCGTCGGCCCCGCGGGCACGGGCAAGACCTACCTTGCCGTGTGTCTCGCCGTCGCCGCCTACAAGGGCAAGCAGGTGGAGAAGATCATTCTCACCCGCCCCGCGGTGGAGGCGGGCGAAAAGTTGGGATTTCTGCCCGGCGACTTGCAGACGAAGGTCGACCCCTATCTGCGGCCGCTGTACGACGCGCTGCAGGAGATGTTCGGCCTCGAGACCTACCAAAAACTCATGGAGAAGGGGGCGATCGAGGTGGCGCCGCTCGCGTACATGCGCGGCAGGACGCTCTCCGACGCCTTCGTCATCCTCGACGAGGCGCAGAACGCCACCCGCGAGCAGATGAAGATGTTTTTGACCCGCCTCGGCGACGGGAGCAAGATGGTCGTCACGGGCGATCTCACGCAGACCGACCTGCCCGAGGGCAAGACGAGCGGGCTGAAACAGGCCGTCACCGTTCTGAAGGGCGTGGAGGACATCGCGGTGTGCACGCTGACGCAGAAGGACGTGGTGCGGCACCCGCTGGTCATGAAGATCGTGAGCGCCTATGAGCGCGAGGAAAACAAACGAAAAAAGGAGAAGAAATGAGAGAAAAACCCCTTCGCGTGAGCGGGAAAAAGAGAAAGTACGCGGGCAACGCGCTGTGCTATGCCGCGGGCTATCTCTTGCTCATTCTCACCGTATTCATCATCATCGTCTGTAACGACGTCTCGGGCTGGAAGAGATTTTTCGAGGAGCACTACACCAACGTCATCTTCATCGTGGTGAGCGTGTTCTTCCTCGTCGCCATCGTGTACTGCTACTACTTCTTCGAGGACAGGGAGTTCCTGCTGAAGCCCATCAACACGGTGCTCGTGTTCGCGCTGATCCTGATCTCCACGGCGCTCTGCTTCGTGTTCGGCAGGTTTGTTTCGGTATATGCCCGCCCGTTCGCGCTGTTTGCCCTCCTCTGCATGTTCCTGCTCAACCGCAAGAGCGCGCTCTTTCTGAACTTCATCTTTTCGCTCTTCCTCTTCATCATCGACATGTACACGAACATGTACACCCATGCGGAGACGGGCGCATATGTGACGGCGGAACTGACGGCGGACGTGTTCGCGACGCTCATGCTCGGGTTTGTGAGCGGCACCCTCGCGGTGTTCCTCGCCGAGCGCATCAAGACCCGTTTGGGGCTGCTCATCACGGGCGTCATCATCGCGCTGCCCACCTGCCTCGTCGTCATCCTCCTGAAACTTCCCGATATCGTGGGGTCGGGCTGGCTCGACTACCTCGAACCCATCGGCTGGCGGGCGCTCGGAAGCGTGCTGTCCGCCGTGCTGGCGCTTGCCATCATGCCCGTTCTGGAGGCGACGTTCAACCGGCTCACCTCCTTCCGCCTGCGCGAGCTGACGAGCAGCAGCGCGCCCCTTCTCGACAAGCTGAAAAAGGACGCGCCCGGCACCTTCAACCACTCGCTCATCGTGGCGCAGCTCGCCGAATCGTGCTCGCTCGCCATTGGAGAGAACGCGGAGCTCGCGAGGGCGGCGGCGTACTACCACGACGTGGGCAAATTGAAGCAGCCCGACTGCTTCACCGAGAACCAATCGGGGTACAACGTGCACGACGAGCTCACGCCCGAGCTCTCCGCCGACATCATCCGTTCGCACGCGGTGGAGGGGTACGACCTGCTCATCAAGGCGCACCTGCCCCGCATCATCGCCGACGTCGCGCGCGAGCACCACGGCACCCTGCCCATAAAATACTTCTATGAAAAGGCTTCCCGCCTCTCGGGCGGCGAGGCCGACATCAAGGACTTCACCTACTTCGGCCCCACGCCGCGCACCAAGATCGCCGCGATCATCATGATCGCCGACGCGGCGGAGGCGGCGACGCGGGCGCTCAAGGATCGCTCCCCCGAGAGCGTGGAGCGCACCGTGCGCTCCATCATCGAGGAACGCATGGACCTCGGGCAATTCGCCGACTGCGACATCACCATGAAGGAGCTCTCCACCATCAAGGAGACGCTGGTGGACGCGCTCTCGGGCGTGCACCATCACCGCGTTACCTATCCCTCCATCCGCTTCAACCGCGACAGAAAGGCCGTGGAGGAAAAGAAGGATGAGTAAGGTAACGCTCGACGCCAGGCGGTTCGAATACAAGCGGGCGCTCGAAGGGGCGCTCTCCGCCTTTGCCGAGGCCGACGTTCCCCTCGTCCTCGAGCTGCTCTTCGTCTCCGAGGAGGAGATCCGTGCGCTCAACGCGGAAAAGAGGGGGGTGGACGCCGTGACCGACGTGCTCTCCTTCCCCGCCTCTGCGTTCACGGCGGGCGAGCCCGTTTTGGCCGCCGGGCATGCCGACTGCGTGGAGCCCGTGATGGGGACGCGCAACGGCGAGCGCGTGCAGAAGGGCGTCCGCCTCTACTTGGGGAGCGTCGTCATCTGCGAAAAGCGTGCCGAAGAACAGGCGGCGGAATACGGACATTCCCGTGCGCGCGAGGTGTGCTATCTCGCCGTGCACGGTTTTTTGCACTGTCTCGGGTACGACCACGAGACGGAGGAGGAGCGGCGCGTCATGCGGGCGCGTGAAGAGCAAATCATGAAAACTCTCGGATTGGGGCGGGAAGAATGAGAAGCGGAACAGTGGCCGTCATCGGCAAGGCAAATGCGGGAAAATCCACCCTCGTCAACGTATTGGTGGGGGAGAAGGTCGCCATCGTCTCACCCAAGCCGCAGACGACGCGCGACCGCATCCTCGGGATCCTGACGCGGGAGGACGGGCAGATCGTGTTCGTCGATACGCCCGGCATCTACCGCCAGCGCAACGCGCTGACGGACATCATGATGCGGACGACGGACAGGGCGGCAAAGGACGTGGACGCCATTTTGTTCGTCCATGACGGGCACGCGGGCGTCCGCGACGACGACATCGAGCTCATGAAAAAGTACCTCGCGCTCGGCCTGCCCATGCTCATCGCCTACACCAAGACGGACATCATGCCCAAGGAGAAGATCCCCGCCGACGCAAAACTGCTGTACGACGCGGGCGTGGACGCCGACGTGTTCCCCGTCTCGGCGCGAAGGGGCAGAAATATAAAAAAGCTCGCCGACGCCGTGCTCGCCATGCTGCCCGAGGGGGAGCCCCTCTTTTCGGAGGACGTCGTCTCCGACCGCAGCGAAAAGTTCATGATCGCGGAGCTGATGCGCGAAAAGATCCTCTTGAAGTACGAGAAGGAGATCCCGCACGGGGTCGCCATCGTCGTCAACACCTTCGAGAAACAGGAAAATAATACATATCGCATCGACCTCGACATCGTCTGCGAGAAGAAAAACCACAAGGCCATACTCATAGGAAAGCAGGGACAGGCGCTCAAAGAGACGGCGTCCTTCGCCCGCAAAGATATGGAGAAATTTCTTGGGGCGCGGGTGTTTCTCACCGTCTACGTGAAGGTGAAGGAGGACTGGCGCGACCGCGCGGGGCTCATCCGCGACTTCGGATATTCCGAGGACGAGTAAACTTTCCGCTTCCCGCATAAAGGGCGGCCGCCCTCCGCATACTGCTATCGGAGGCGGTATGGCAAGAGAGGAAAAATCGGCGCGCGAGATCGCGTGGAAACTCTTCGAGGAGACGGGTAATTTCAGCTATTACATGCTGTATAAAAGGCTCAAGGACAGAGATGGACTTTAAGACGGACGCCCTCGTGATCCGCACGGCGGACTACGGGGAGAGCGACAGGATGCTCACATTGCTCACGGCCGACCGCGGCAAACTTTCGGCGGCGGCAAAGGGCGTGAAGAAGGGCGGCGCAAAGCTCAATTTCGCGGCGCAGCCCTTTTGCTTTGCCGAATACGTGCTCGCCGTAAAGGGCGGGCGCAATACCGTGACTTCGGCGAGCCTCTACGACGGCTTCTACCCCCTGCGGGAGAACGTGGAGGCGTTTTATGCGGCGGCGGTCGTCGCCGAGGCGTGCGATAAGCTCGCCCCGGAGGGGGAACCGTGCGGGGAGCTCTTCGTGCAGGCGGTGCGTGCCCTCGGGGAGATGTGCGGCGGGGACGTCTACGCCGCCCTCGCCAAGTTTTTACTCGGCGCACTGGACGGTGCGGGCTACTCTGTGCGGGCGGACGTCTGCCCCGTCTGCGGGAAAACGCCCGCGGGAAGGCTGCGGTTTGACTTTGCAGAGGGCGCCTTCACCTGCGCCGATTGCTCGGAAGGGGCGCCCGCGAGCGAGATCACCTATAAAACGGTGCGGGGGCTGCGCCGCGGCGAGCCTGCCGAACGAGATGGGGAGGTGCGCGCGCTGCGGCTTCTGAAGGCGCACTTTTCCTACCACACCGAGTGCGAATTGCCCGCGCTTACCGATCTGTTGGCGCTTCCGCGATGATCTTCGGGCGCCTCCGCGAATGATTTGACGGCGCCTCCGCGAATGAGAACGCGGCGGCGCTTTACATTATTATATATAGGGCGGAGGATAAGGGAAGATTCGCTCGGCTCCTTCGGAGCCTCGGAATGAGGAGGGGGAGGACGCAGTGCCACGCCGTACAATTACGTCATCCCGCCCCGCCCGCACGTATTATGTCGTCGAAGGGCGGCACGAGGAGCGTAGCGACGAAGTAGCGTAGTCGAAACATGACCGCATTATAATGTGGACATCCTTCGACGGAGCTCAGGATGACGTGATTATGTGGCGGAGGCGGTGGACGAACAATACGCGCGGGGCAGGATGACGTGATTTATATGACACCCCTTCAGTCTCGGCTAAGGCCTCGACAGCTCCCCCTCGATGGGGAGCCAAGACAGGGGCGCGGAGCAGGATGACGTGATTTATATGACATGGCTGTCATTTCGAGCGGAGCGAAGCGGAGTCGAGAAATCTCAAAATAAGGTAGAGATGTCTACTTCGCCCCTTATGGGGCTCGTGCCGCGCTTAGTAGACGAATAGAGCGCGCGGGGCGACGGAGCTCGACATGACATTTTGTGTGGCGGCTCAACATGACGTGATTATGTGGCGTGCCCCACCCCCGTCCCTACGGGACACCCCCCCGAGGAGGGGGCAGGAGAAATGCGACCTCCCGAGGAGGGGGCAAGAACCCCTATCCCCCGCTGCGCGGGTACTTCCCCCAAAAGGGGGAAGCAAGAGACGGACGGGCTGCGCGGGTACTTCAGCACAAGGCACGCCTGCGGCGCCCTTTGCAAAAGGGGAAGCCTTGCGGGGAAAGGGCTCGGGAGAGGGGAAAGGAAAAGAGTGAACAGAATATGGAAAAAATTCGCAAAAGGTATTGACACGCCAAAAAAAAAGTTGTAAGATTAGGATGCTATTTGTATAGGTGTCACTATGCGGGTAGCGAAATATAATTTTATCAGGGGGGAAAGACATGAGGAAACTCAAGGCACTTTTTGTGCTACTGTTTGCAGCCTGTCTGTCGCTGACGCTGTTTGCGTGCGGCGGCGGGGAAAACCCCGGCGGGGAAAACCCCGGCGGCGAAAATCCCGGCGGCGAAAATCCCGGCGGCAGCGGCACGGAGCTTCGCATCGAGCGTCTCTCGATCCGCGGTCTCCGCAACATCGAGCTGACGGATGAGAGCACGGAGGCGGACTTCACGAGCGCGCTCGGCAACATCACCGTTGTGGTGACGTATACCACCGGCGACCCCGATACCGTGAAGGGCTCCGACTGCACAGTAGACCACAATATCGATTTCGACGATCTCGTCATCGACACGTACACCGTGACGCTGACGCCCAAGGAAAACAACGCGGACAATAAGAGCGTCAATATCACGGCTACGGTGGATCATAACTGGGTGGCAGACGCTTCCAATCCGAATAAATTCACCTGTCCGAAAGACAAAGCGACAAAGACGGTCGCCGACGAGGATATCGCCATTCACTACGGTACCTTCCACAACGGCATCGACGACACCAACGCGACGGCGATCGGAAAGGCGGCTCTCACCGCGGACGAAGCGGCGGAGCTTGAAGGACTTTCGGCGGAGACGACCAACGGCAAGGTGTTCAACGCCGCCGCGGGCATCAACGCAGGCGTCACCTCGAGCGGCAGGATCACGGAGATCGGAGACGACGAATCGTGGGACGACGACAACGGCACCCACGGGGCGAGGATCCCTTCGCTGACCGCAGGCCGCCTCGAACCCGGTATGTCCATCACGATCGAGGGCTACGCCAAGCAAGACACCGGCACGAACGGCCCTTGGGGGACGGTGAACGAATACTATAACGCGCCCTCCTTCGGTATCGCAGACCGCTTTGCCACGACCAGCCTTTGGACGAACAAAGGCAACTACGCGGGCGGCAACTCGGTCATCGTCCGTTCGGAAGGCTGGGTGCTCTACGACGGCATCGGTACGACCAGAAGGACGCTCGCCGGACTTCCCGCGTTCATCGTGGGCGGCGGCGCGACCAAGAGCGGCGACAATGCGATCGCCAACTACGGTTCGCACCCCTCCGAGACGAAGGACATCCTCGGCGAAGGGTACGACGCAAACAACATCCCCGATCCCACTTCCGACGCATGGAAGGATTGGTGGGTGTACTCCTCGGGCAGCACGACCAACTCCGGCGATCAGTACGGTTCCTACACCAAGATCGTCGTGACGTGGACGTACCGCACCTATAATGTGAGCCAGACGCAGCAGGTCGGCGTCATCGACATCGTGAGAACGGTCGGCTCGTACACGCTCACTTCCCGCATCAAAGTTCCCGCAGCGACCCGCGGATATTATGACACGATTATTCACGGCGACTACTGCAGCCTTCTCATCACCAACTCCACAGTTGTTGAGACGGAGACGACCACCGACATGAAGGTGGAAGGCCTGAAGGCCGGCGCGCAAGCCAAGTATCTTGCGGGCCAGACCATCGACGCCGCGAACACCGTCAGCGTCAAGATCGACACCGCGCAAAATCCCGGCGTGCTCCGCGACTACACGATCAGCAACGACATGCTGTATTACTACACGGGCGAGATGACGCTTGCCGCGCTCAAGGCGAACGACGCCGCGGCGCAGGCAGAACTTGCCAACAAGGAAGTCTGGACGGCCGTCGGCAATTCGCCGCTCTCGACCGCGATGAAGATCTTCAAGGTCGAGTTCAACCGTTCCGACAAAGATTGGCGCGGCCTCGTGCTCGATGCCGAGGGCGGAAACGCCATCACCGTCGTTGATAACAATGTTAAGGCCGCATACGGCTTCAACTTCAACGGCACGCTCAAGAACAACAAGAAGACGGGCGCCTACACGCTCGGCATCACGGCGGAGGGCAACGCGCAGTTCACGCTGGAAAGCGGCGTCGCGCAGGCCATCCCCGCAGGCGCATATTCCGTGTTCGAAGGCATCACCGACGCGACGGCGGCGGCCGGTTACCGCTACTTCGTCGCCAAGATCGAGGGCATCGGCGACTTCACCGCACCCAGCATCACGACGGACACCGCAAACGTCAAGATCGCTACGACCGTCGAGGGCGACGAAATTCTCATCGCGTTCGCGATCAAGAAGGAAGCGCTCGGGCAGGCGATCGTCGTGAAGGGCATTCAGACCAATGACGTCGAATTTGTGTTCGGCACCGGCATCATCGGCTTTGACGTCGTCTCCACCTCCACGCCGCAGGTCACGACGGGCTGGAAGCTCGACCAAGGCGGCAGCGTGACCCTCGAATACGACACCACCGAAATCACGGCGTTCAACGTGTGGTTCGGCGGCAACCGCGGCCAGCGTACCGTTGCCCGTCTCACCAACGCGACCACCGGCGTTTCCCAAGGCCCCGTCGAGTTTGCGGATGACGTCTATGCAACGGCATTCTCGCAGGAGAACGGCAAGACCAGCATCACCATCAAATTCCCTGCATTCACGTTCGGCGCAACGGAGATGCCGAGGGTAGAGGCCGTGAACGGCAGCAACATCGTTGCGACCGATTATCTCGACTACGGCTTCGAGTTCTCGACGGAAAGCAAGTTCGTGCAGGACGGCTACTACTTCTACGTCGACGAGACGGCCAAGAAGCTGTACGTTGTAAAGGCCGTCGCCGCGACGGACGGCGCCATCGACTTTGCAAGCAACGCCGTAAAGGGCGATCTCAAAGTCACCGCCAACAACGGCGATCTTGCCACGGCGAAGGAACTCGATCTCTCCTTCCGTGCCAACCACTCCGTTCTCGAGTTCGTCAACACGACGCTTGCCGACAAGGTTCGCGAAGTGGGCGAAGGCGAGGATGCGGAAGAGATCAGCATCTACACCATCGAACAGTACCTCTTCACCTCCACCGAGGGTGACGCAGGGCTCATCGTCATGGTCGGCATCGATATGGAAGGCGCGTTCGGCTTCGAAGGCGCGTACGGTATCGAAGTCAACCCCGGCACCGAGTCCGAGTACTATTGGTGGTACGATCCCGCAGCCGAGCAAGATCAGTTCACCCGTGAAGAGATCCCCGCCGACGCAGAGCTCTCCATCATCGAAGAGGGCAGCTGCCTCGTTCCCGGCATCATCGCAAAGACGATCACGAACGACGAGGACGAAGTCATCTACTTCGCGGCTTATCAGGAGATCGGCGGCGAGCACAGCTTCGAAGGCAACACCTGCACCAAGTGCGGCGCAACGCGTTCCGAAGTCGTCAGCGAAGGCTATACCCCGGAGGGCGGCAACCATGTGGACGATGTGTTCGCTTGGTACGGCACCAGCGCTACCTCCTCGCTCGCGAAGGGCGACATCGTCGAGGGCAGGGGCACCTTTAAGGACAACAAGAGCACGTTCGGCACCAACGGCATCGGCATCCTCGTCTGGGAGGACAGCAACAAGGCGTTGTTCCAGGTCGCGGGCATCGGCGACGTTCTGTACGGCGGCGACGACCCTGCGTCTATCTGGACGCGCAAAGAGCCCTATGACGAGACGGCGTTCCCGAACGGTTCGGAGCGCATCACGAGCTCCAACATCACCGAAGAGCACCCTTACAACACGCTGAACGGCGTGCTCGATAAGGACGGCGTCGCGGTGAATATCGACAATATGGCCACCATGCTCAAGGGCGGCGGCTTCCGCTACATCGTCGAGCACAGGGGCGATCTCATCGTCGCCACGCTCAACTTCTATGTGGAAGGGCAGAACTTCGACGATACGCCGCAGTTCACCATGACCGCTACCTTCACCACCAAGGCGGGTTCCGCCTACGAAGTGTGGTTCATGGGCGGCGACGGCAACAACTGCTACCTTGACGGCAACAAGATCGAGCTCATCAAGTCCACGGCCGATAATTCCGCCATCAGCACGGTAGAGGCGGCGGAGGCCGACGGCCACGCAGCTTCCTCCGGCGTCTCGTTCGCACCCGCAGGCAACACCGTCACGGCGACCGGCATGGCTGCGAAGGAGAACACGCAGTTCTACCTTGCATTCAAGGTGAAGTTCAACAAGCAGCTCACCTTCATCGAAAAGGCGATCGTGAAGAACGGCGCAGCGGAGATCGCGGGCTCCAAGGCGGAGTTCAACCAGTCTCACGACGAGCTCACCGTCTATCTGCCGATCGAAAAGGGCAACGTTCCCGCAAACGTCGTGATCGACCTTATCAACTACGAGGCGTACACCTTGCAGGGCGACATCACGATCAACCTTGAGAACGTGATCTGCTCCGACATCACGGCCACCGCCACGGGCGCAGACGCGCTCACCGTTGCGGGCGGCGAGTTCACCATCAACTATACGGGCGGCGTGCAGGCGACGGATACCATCGCCATCGGCGAAGAGTCCAAGGCCATCAATGCGCTCGCTACCGAAAAGGCAAACGCTACGGCGTTCGGCGAAACGGGTTACTCCGCATACGTCAGCACCGCGCTTGCAAACGGCAACGTCACCGTCACCTTCGTGAAGGCGGCTGCCGATCTCACCAAGACCATCGAGGGCGCGCAGATCACGCTCAACCGCGGCGACGACGTCCTTGCGCTCAACTCCATCGCTCCCGCGATCGGGCTTCCTTCGGGCGCACAGCAGATCGAGGCGACCGGCTGGTATGCGCAGGCTGCGGGCACCACGCTCACCATCTACACCAATGTAGAGGCCAACAAGCAGCCTTCCACGCTTCCGTTCACCGTCAACGCAGGCCATGTGACCGACGCGGAGTACCTCGCCACCTACGAACTTGCATTTGACGTCACCACCGAGGGTGCAGTCCAATTCGAGAACGCGACGAGCTACCTTGCAAAGGCCACCACGGCTGCCTATACCGAGTACAACGGCAAGTTCATCGTCGCTCTGACGATCGACCTTACCAAGTTCCAGATCGAGGCTGCCACGGCTTACGGCTTTGCGATCGAAAACGAGGGCGCGACGAAGTTCTACACCGTCACCGCCACCGAGCGCACGATCGCCGAGGCTACCATGGAGAAATCGGGCGCCCAGCTCGATATCGCTACGGACGATCCTTGCACGAAGGACACCGTGAAGGGCTACGGCAACGGCACGACGACGGATGCGACCTTCTACTACGGGCTCACCGTTCGTCCCGCAGGCCACGAGTTCCCCGCAGACGGCGGCTTGTGCACGGTTTGCAACGAAGTCACCGGTTGGGTGCAGAACGACATCGTCGTCGGCAAGGCCGATCAGTGGTCTACCGCTGCGGCGGACGGCTACGATCCCGCGGACACCGAGAAGTTCGGCGCCATCGTCAAGGGTCAGAAGGCCGTATTCGAGGGCACGATCAAGACGGCTACGGCTGCGATCGGCACTTCGTGGCTGAACATGCACGGCCCGCTCTTCAAGATCGGCGGTCTCACCATCCGTTGCGACGGCTATGTCGACGCTCTCAGCAGCGGTACAGGCGACTATGCTGCCAACAAGTGGCATGTCAACACCGTTGAATCCGTCAAGTACGACGGCACAGACGTTGCTTCGAACGTTCCTTGGGGCTCCGCCGTTGCCTGCAGAGGCAATGCCGAGGCGACCATCACCTACGACTGGACGAACGCGAAAGAGATCGTATTCACCTTCTTCACGCAGGATGCGGCGCACACCTTCGAGATCGTAGGCAAGATCACCTCCACCGTCGAAGGCGGCGAGTTCGAGAAGGGGATCTACGAGATCGGCTTGCTTCCGTTCAACTGCTACTTCGCAGGCACGCTCACCGTCACGGGCGATAAGGACGTGGTTTCCGCCGAGAATTGCAACCAGTGGATCCGCGATCCCAATGCGGATATCCCCGATCCCGAATACACCGAGGATAGCGCGATCACCGCGGACGGCGGCCTTACGATCGGTACCGAAGGCACGGCAGGTGAAGAAACCGGTTGGACGGGTTACAGCAACAATCCCAACTGGATCGGCAAGCTCGAAAAGGGCAAGAAGATCGTCATCACCGGTACGCAGAAGTCCATGGCTACTCAGCCGTTCTGGTCGTCGCTCACCTTCTTCGTGTGGAGCGGCACCAATGCCGGCGACAGATCGGGCGACACCGGTATCTGCATGAACCATGCAAATCCTGTCGGAAGCGGCAATGAAGGCGGACAGAATGTTGAAGCTTGGACGATTGGCGGCCCCGCTCATAAGCTCACGGGCGGCACCGATTTCGCAGCTCTCATCAAGGAAGTCGGCGCAGATTGCAAAGTGACCATCACCTTCGATTGGACGCAGTACAACAAGCAGTTCTCCGTCACGATGAAGCTCGAAAATGCCGACGCGACGAAGATCGTTGAAACGACCTACACCTTCACCGAAGATGAAGGCGGCACAATGCTTGAAGCGTACAACATCGGTATCGGCGTTGACCACAGCTGCGCTACCCTTACGACCATCACCCGCACCGAACAGGCTCCCACGCAGGATCTTCCCGGTGCAGAGGCAGTGACGCACGAGCACACTTATGTGAACGGTCTTTGCTCGACCTGCGGCGGCGTTCAGCCCGCTTCGGGCGTCGGCGGAACGGCCGTAACGGATAAGAGCTGGGAAAAGGCGCAGACCTTCGACGCCAAAATTTGGACGATGACGTTGAAGAAAGGCGGCAAGGTTGTTGTCTACGGCACGCAGGAAGGCGATGTTGCGAGCAACTGGTTCTCGCTGTTGGCATACGTAGGCGTGGACGACAATACCAAGTCGATCACGCTCCGCTCCGACAACTTCGGTTTCTACGATGATAACCAATGGTTGGAGTCCGGCCCTTCGCATGTGCTTGACGACAGCAAGAAAGAGAACGGCACCAAATCGCCCAACGGCGAGGCTTCCGCTCTCGATTGGACGGCGTTCGCCGGAATTGCAAGGCATTGCGATTGGCGCGTTGAGTTCGATTGGACGGGCGACAGCATCATCGTTACGATGACCTTCACGGGCACGGCCGACAATCAGTATACGGGAATGACCGTGTACTTCAAGTACACACTTGAAGCCGGTACGGCGGAAACTGCGACCATCGGTCTTGGTTCTGAAGGCGCGGCGGGTACGGTTTCCTGCTATGTCGCGACCAACAACGACTAACCCCAACACCCAATCTCACCGCGAGTGAGTGAACAGAAAAAACCTACGGGAAACCGTAGGTTTTTTCTGTGTCTGCGGGGCAAGGCAGGGCGCAAAACCGCTTTCTCCCAAGGAGGGGGCAAGGGCAGGGCGCAAAACCGCGTTCCAACGAAAGGGCGGCGGAAATAAATCGTGTAAAGTTTGTTTTTCCCTTCAAAATCGGTTGACAAGCCCTCGCCTTTATGGTAAACTTTGCTTACACACCAAATGTGGGGTGTAATTTTTTTGTATGGAGTTTTCACGCAATGGCTGTCAAATCCACGAGAATGAAGGTCACGTTCGAATGCACCGTGTGCAAAAACCGCAACTACGATAGCTTCAAAAACAAGCGCAACGATCCCGACCGTCTCGAACTCAAAAAATACTGCCCCGTCTGCAAAAAGCATACGGTCCACAAGGAATCCAAGTAATCGCGCCGCGTGCGCATCGGAGAGTAATCATGGCGAAGAAAGATAAGGACCTCGTCGAAAAAGACGAGGAACTTGAAGAAAACGCGAAAGCCGGGAAGAACGGGAAAGCCGCCAAGGACGCAAAGAACGCCAAGGCCGAAAACGTCGAGAAAAAGTCGCCCAAAAACGACAAGAAGGCGGACAAGAACAAGAAGCCCAACATCTTCGTCCGCATGGGAAGAAAGCTAAAGGAGACGTTTTCCGAGCTCAAGCGCGTTACGTGGCCGTCGCTTCCCAAGGCGCTCAAGGCGACGGGCGTCGTGCTCGTCATCGTGCTCATCTTTACCGTGCTTGTTACCGTGGTGAACTACGGTTTCGGCGAGCTTTTGAGCCTTCTTACGGGATTGGGAGGTTAACGCATGGCAACAAGCGCAGACACCGAGCCCAAGTGGTATATCCTTCATACCTATTCCGGGTACGAGGCGATGGTGAAGGAGAGCCTTTTCCGCCTGATCGAGAACAACAACCTGAGCGACCAGATCGCAGACGTGAAAATTCCCACCGAGCAGACCATCGAAGAAAAAGCCAACGGCAAGAAAAAGGTAGTGGAAAGAAAGCTGCTGCCCTGCTACGTCTTTATCAAGATGATCTATTCCAACCAGCTGTGGTATCTTGTGACGAACACCCGCGGCGTTACGGGCTTTGTTGGGCCGCAGGGGCGTCCCATCCCCATGAAGGAGGATGAGATCCGCAAGATGCGCCTCGAGGACTACGTCGTCGACGCCGATTTCAAGGCGGGGGACAGGGTCTCCATCGACAACGGCCCGCTCGAAGGGTTCCTCGGCACCATCCGCGAGGTCAACGACGAGACGCAGCGCGCCAAGGTCACCATCACCATGTTCGGCAGAAATCAGGAGGTCGAAGTGGAGTACATCCAGATGACCAAGATCGCCGCCGACGCCGTGGAAATTCCCAAGGAAGAGGACTGAAACAGGCAATCATCGCCAAGGGGGCGCATGCCTTTTGCGGCGACGAAGTGGGAGACGGTAAATTTTACATGCCGTCACGAACACCACATATAAGGAGAAAGTTTTATGGCAAAGAAAGTGACAGCAGTCGTCAAACTGCAGCTTCCCGCCGGTAAAGCCACCCCCGGGCCGCCCGTCGGCTCCACGTTGGGCCCGCACGGGATCAACATCCCCGGCTTTACCAAGGAGTTCAACGCCAAGACGGCGCATCAGGAGGGGCTGATCATCCCCGTCGTGATGACCATCTATCAGGATCGTTCCTTCACGTTCGTCCTGAAAACGCCGCCCGCACCCGTGCTCATCAAAAAGGCGCTTGGGTTGGAGACGGCTTCGGCGACTCCCAACAAGACGAAGGTCGGCAAACTCACCAAGGCGCAGGTCGAAGAGATCGCCAAGACCAAGCTGCCCGATCTGAACTGCACCAGCCTCGAGAGTGCGATGAGCATGATCAAGGGCACGGCGCGCAGCATGGGCATCACGGTCGAGGAATAAGGAGGTAAAACGGTATGAAAGTCGGTAAAAAGTACGCGGAGAGCCTCAAGTCTTACGACCGCACCAAGGCATATGAAACAACGGAAGCCGTCAACCTCGTGCTCGCCAACGCAAAGGCGAAGTTCGACGAAACGGTGGAACTCCACATCCGTCTCGGCATCGACCCGAGGCAGGCAGACCAGCAGGTCCGCGGCGTGTTGGTCCTTCCCAACGGCACGGGCAAGACCAAGAAGGTGCTCGTCGTCGCCAAGGGCGAGAGGGCGGACGCGGCGCAGGCCGCAGGCGCGGATTTCGTCGGCGCGGAGGAGATGATCCAGAAGATCCAGACGGAGAACTGGTTCGGCTTCGACGTCATGATCACCACGCCCGACATGATGGGCGTCGTCGGCCGCATCGGTAGGCTGCTCGGCCCCAAAGGGCTCATGCCCAACCCCAAGTCGGGCACCGTCACGATGGACGTCGCAAAGGCGGTCGCCGAGGTGAAGGCAGGTAAAGTAGAGTACCGTCTCGATAAGACCGCCATCATCCACTGCCCCATCGGGAAGAAGAGCTTCGGCACCGAGAAGATCGTGGAGAACTTCAACGCGCTGATGGACGCCATCATCAAGGCGAAACCCGCGGCAGCTAAGGGTCAGTATGTGAAGAGCGTTACGCTCGCCAGCACCATGGGCCCCGGCGTGAAAGTCAACTACACGAGGGCGTAAAGCAAAAAAGCGGAAAATCACGCGAAATCGCTTGACGAAAATTCCGCGGTTTGGTACAATTGAACCGTTCCGGAGGCGCCGCAGGGCGCTCTTCGCGGACAACTTGCCGTAGACAACGGGCGCCGCAAGGCTCAATCTCCCGTCGAGGTGGGAATTTCAGCAACGAAAAGATTGCCGAGCTCCGTACCCGTCTGCGGTACGGAGCTGTTTTTTACGGGGCGACGCCCCAAACAAATCGGCGCGAAAGCGCTACGGAGGTTTTTATGTCGGAAAATCTGGAAGCCAAAAAGGCCGTTGTGGAGGAGATCAAGGGCAAAATCGCTGCAAGCAAGTCCATTGTTCTCGCTCAGTACGACCGTCTCACGGTTGCCGAATCGACCGCTCTCCGCAGGAAGTTCCAAGAGGCGAAATGCGAATACAAGGTGTACAAAAACACCCTGATGCGCAAGGCGTTCGCGGAACTCGGCGTAGAGGGCTTTGACGGCGACCTGAACGGCGCTACGGCATTTGTGTTCTGCCCGGACGAGACGAGCGGGTGTTCCATCATCGCGAAAGCGG
This sequence comes from uncultured Clostridia bacterium, assembly GCA_947629845.1. Taxonomy (GTDB): domain Bacteria; phylum Bacillota; class Clostridia; order Christensenellales; family Borkfalkiaceae; genus Gallimonas. The sequence goes on along the minus strand of CANRFD010000012.1, from coordinate 4,898 downwards.
TAAAGGAGACGCCCATCCTCGCGGATAAGATCGTCCCGAAGAGCGCGTATGTCAACGGCGCGTATGTGGATGCGGAAGGGGTCAAAAAGCTCGCGGCGATCCCGTCGAGAGAGGTCCTTCTTGCAAGAATGCTCGGGTGTTTGCAGGCGCCCATTGCGAACTTCGCCTATGTTTTGAAGGCGATCGCGGAACAAAAATCTTAAAAATCATCGGAGGGTAAAAAAATGGACGTTCAGAAATTGATTGAAGAAGTAAAGGCTATGACGGTCGTCGAACTCAACGACCTTGTGAAGGCGCTCGAGGAGGCGTTCGGCGTTTCTGCCGCCGCTCCCGTCGCCGCTGCCGGCGGCGCCGCTCCCGCAGAGGCTGCTCCGCAGGAAGAGGAAAAGACGGAATTCGACCTTGTTCTCAAGGAATTCCCCGCGGACAAGAAGATCGTCATCATCAAGATCGTGCGCGAGATCACCGGGCTCGGCCTCGCCGAAGCCAAGAAGGCTGCCGAGGGTCTCGGCGTCATCAAGGAAGCGATGCCCAAGGCCGACGCGGAAGCCGCTCTTGCCAAGCTCAAGGAAGCCGGCGCGACCGCAGAACTCAAGTAAGCAAAACAGGGAAAGACCTGCCCCAACCGGCGGGTCTTTTTTCATGCCCGCGTTTTTTTGGGGAACCCTTCAGTCACTGCGTGACAGCTCCCCCAAAGGGGGGCTCCGCCCATATTCCCCGCCCGCGCTAAAAGGCTTTCCCTTTTCCAAAGGGCGCCGCAGGCGTGCCTTGTGCTGAAGCTCCGCCGCAGGCGGTGATGGGGATTGAGCCATACCTTATTTTGAGATTTCTCGACTTCGCATCGCTCCGCTCGAAATGACACCCCATATGCCTCCAACCCCTTCAGTCACTGCGTGACAGCTCCCCCAGACGGGGGAGCCAAGGGGAGGGGCGTGCAGCATAAAGAGGGGGAGCCGAGGGAGGGGGAGGCGTGCGAGCTTGAAGAGGGGGAGCCAAGGGAGAGGGCGTGCGACATAAAGCGGGCGAGCCAAGGGAGGGGAGCTAAGAGGGGCAAATGGGCAAAATGGGGGAGAAAATCGTTGCACTTTGCATGGAAAACGTGATACAATAGACATGTTCACGGAGGCTCGATGGGTACGTTCCGCTACGGGCTGAAATACTGGAAAAAGTACATTCCGCTGTCCCTTCTTTCCAAGCTGTTCAGTCTCATTGCAATCGTCTGCGACATCGCTCTCCCGCTCATTTCGGCGGGAGTGATCGACTATTGCATCGCATACGACCCCGCAGACCCGCCCGCGGGCAACCTGCTCTCCTTCCTCTACGACGGAAGGTTGGGCGCGCCGTGCTCGTGGCAGCTCTTCGGCAACGTCGCCATCATTTTTGCCGCCGTCCTGCTTCTTCGCATCGTCTTTCTCTACTGCAAGAACATCACCTTCCAGTGGTGCGGGCTGCGCATGGAGTGCACCCTGCGCGAGGAGACGTACGCCAAGCTGCTCACGCTCGACAGCGAGACGATCTCCCGCTACAACATGGGGGAACTTCTCACCACGATGAATCGCGATACCATCATCTTCAAGGAGATGTATTCGCGCATTCTCATGAACCTCTTCGATTCCCTCGTGATGATCTCCTTCTCCTTCGCCGTGCTCGCCTCGCTCGATTGGCGGCTGCTCTTTCTGCCCGTCGCCATCGCGCCCTTCTTCATCGTCTGCCTCGTGCGCTACCTCTCGCAGTCGAGAAAGCTCTTCCGCGCCATCCGCGAGGCCTATTCCGAACTCAATCTTACCGTTCAGGAGAACATCGACGCCGTGCGCATCGTGCGCTCGTTTGCCGCCGAGGGGACGGAGATGGAAAAATTCGACGCACGGAACAAAAAAATTTACGATCTTTCCACGCGGCAGGTCAAGCTCACTTCCAAATACAACAGCATCTTTATGGGCTTTCAGCAGGCGGGCTATGTGGGAACGGTGGCGGTCGCCGTCCTCTTGGTGCTCTCGGGGAACATCGCCCTCGGCGCGCTGACCGCGGCGACGACGTACGTTACCAAGATCATCTCCCACATCACGCAGATCTCCCGCTCCTGCTTCATGATGCAGAACCAGCTCGTCTCGGGCGGGCGGCTCAGGCACTTCCTCGAGGAGGAGAGCGCCGTGCCCGACGCGCCCGAAGCCCTTCTTTTGAGCCGCGAACCGCACATCAGGCTGGAAAACGTAAGCCTGACCCTCGGCGACAAGCAAATTTTGAAGAACATCTCGCTCGACATTCCCTACGGCAAAAAGGTGGGGCTGATGGGGGGCACGGGCAGCGGAAAATCCGCCCTGTTGAAGTCGCTCTCGCGCGTGTTTGACGTCACGTCGGGCGCGATCACAGTGGACGGGAAGGACGTGCGCGAATACTCCCTCGACGCCCTCCGCGCCGAATACGCCTACGTCTTTCAGGACGTCTTTCTCTTCTCCAACACGGTGGACGCCAACGTGGCGTTCACAAGGCCCGACTGCGACCGCGAAACGGTGACGGACGCGACGGAGGCGGCACAGGCGGCGCGCTTCGTGGAGAAGCTCTCCGAGGGGTACGAGACCATCGTCGGCGAGCGGGGCGTGGGGCTTTCCGGCGGGCAGAAACAGCGGCTCTCCATCGCCCGCGCCCTCGTAAAAGGGGCGCCCGTGCTCATCCTGGACGACGCCTCCTCCGCGCTCGACATGGCGACGGAGAAGCGCGTGCTGGCCTCTCTGAAGGCCCGCTGCCCCCAAAACACCCTGCTCATCGCGGCGCACCGCGTCTCGTCCGTCATGGACTGCGACGAAATTCTGTATCTTCGCGACGGGGAAGTCATCGAGCGGGGCACGGCGGACGAGCTCATCGCCCTCGGCGGCGCGTTCGCCAAGGTGTATCGCTTGCAGACGGAGGACGGGCAGATCGACGACTCCACCTATGGGAGGGCAGAGCTATGAAGGGGCGCAACACCTATTTCATGGACGAAGAGCTCAACTCCGACCGTGTCGACGTCAAGTACTTAAAGCGGCTGCTCTCGCGCATTGCGCCGCGGAAGAAGCTCTTCCTCGTCGCGCTCCTCCTGCTCGTCGCCTCGTCCGTCGCCGCGCTCGTGCCGCCCGCCCTGATCCGCGTCATCGTCAACGAGGTGGTGCCGATGGAGGACGGCGGCGCCCGCACCCGCGAGCTCGTATTGTACCTCGTCGCCCTCGGGGTGATGGGGGCGCTGACCGCGGCGCTGCCCTACTTCCACAAACTCATCATGGGGACGATCGGGCACGGCATCATCGCCGACCTCCGCCGCGAGATCTTCGCCCACCTGCAGGAGCTCTCCTTCGAGTATTACGACAACCGCCCCGCGGGCAAAATTTCCATCCGCGTGACGGAGTACATCAACGAACTCTCCGATTTCTTCACGGAATACCTGCTGAATTTCATCGTAGATATTCTCAAACTCATCGTCTCCACGGTGTTTTTGCTGTGCATCAGCCCGCTCCTGACGGCCGTCGTCTATGCCGCCGTCGTGCCGCTCGCCGTGAGCGTTCTGCTCATCAAGCGGGGCGTGCGCAAGCTGTTCCGCAAGCACAGGGCGAAAAACAGCAACCGCAACGCCTTTATCGTCGAGTCCATCATGGGCGAAAAGGTGATAAAGAGCAGCAACCGCACGGCCTTCAACCGCTCCGTGTACCGCGATCTGCAGGAGGACAGCGCCGCAACGTGGATGAAGATCGTCCGCAGGAACGAGCTCAACGCGCCGCTCTCCGAACTGCTGTGGAACGCGGGCACGCTCGCCATCTACGCCGTGTCGCTCTCCCTCGTGTTGGGCGGCGGCGCGGGGGTCACGGGCACCGTGATCGCCTTTCTCCTGTACATGTCGCTGTGCTCGGAGCCGCTGTTGCAGCTCGCCGCCGTCATGCAGCAGTTTGCGCAGGTCTCCGCCAATTTGGAACGCATCTACGAGACGGCCGACGCACCCGTCGTCATCCGCGACAGGGAGAACGCCGAGGAGCTCGCGAACGTGCGCGGCGAAGTGGACTTCGACGGCGTGACCTTCGGCTACGAGGAGGGCGTCACCGTGCTCGAAAACTTCACCCTGCACGTTGCGGCGGGGGAGAAGATCGCCCTCGTCGGCCCCACGGGCGCGGGCAAGACCACCGTAATCAACCTTCTCACGCGGTTCTACGACGTAAATTCCGGCAGCGTAAAGGTGGACGGGCACGACGTGCGGGACGTCACCAAGCGTTCCCTCCGCCGCGAGATCGGCGTTCTCATGCAGGAGCCGTTCATCTTCAAGGGCACCATTCTCGATAACATCCGCTACGGCACGCCGTCCGCCACCGACGAGGAGTGCATCGCCGCGGCGGAAAAGATCTATTGCGACCGCGTCGCCGCGCGCTTTCCCGAGGGGTATCGCGCCATGCTCGGCGAGCGGGGGGAGGGGCTATCCGCCGGCGAACGGCAGCTCGTTTCCTTTGCGCGGATCGTCCTGAAGAACCCCAAGGTCGTCATTTTAGACGAGGCCACGAGCGCCATCGACTCCGAGACGGAACTTCTCATCCAGAGCGCGCTCGACCGCATTTTGGAGGGCAAGACGGCGTTCATCGTCGCCCACCGCCTCTCCACCATCCGCAAGGCGGACAGGATCCTGTACATCGCCGAAAAGGGCATTGCGGAGCAGGGCTCCCACGAGGAACTCATGGCGAAAAAGGGGAAGTATTACGAACTGAACAACAGAAAATAATTTCGTTGAATTTCTTTTTTCGCCTGCGGCTTGGTGCCGCGGCTCAAAAATAAATTCAACGAGGAAATAGGCGCGTTTGGGATATCAGGTTGGTCGTCGCGGGCGCTTGAGAAAACATTAAGCCGCAGGTATGCGGCAAATTGGGTCGTGCAGCGGCGGGAAACCC